>JBGPYG010000231.1:0-6448 GCA_041493085.1 Pyrinomonadaceae bacterium
CTTCGAACTCTCGAACGCCAGGGCCAGCGGGCCGAGAAGGTTCACATTAAGGTCGACGCGTTCGTTTCCTGGTGCAAAAGCAAGGGGTTTCCTATCAACGGTGCCTCCCGTGCGGAGTACGTATCGTTCGTGCTACAACAACGCAATGGGAAAGCCGAGGTCTAACTTTAGTTCGAGCGGACGCGCTGAAGCGCGCCGCTCAACAAGACGTTATGTGGCAAATCTAAACTGGAGTACGAGATGAACGAAAACACTACTAACAAAGTTCACTGGAGCTTTTGGCTCATCAGCATTTTCATGTTGATCTGGAATATTTTGGGCTGCATAAACTTCATCGTACAAATGAATCCGAAAATAGTTTCTTCATACCGAGAAACTGAGCAAGCTATCATTCAAGGTCGTCCTCTATGGGCAACAGTGGGATTTGCTGTTGCGGTTTTTGGCGGCTCACTGGGTTGTATTTTGCTTTTGCTCAGAAAGCCCGCAGCATTTCATCTCTTTGTTGCATCCCTTATAGGTGTGGTCGTAACAATGGTTCATTCGCTAACACTAAATATCAACTTTGGCATAGGCGAAATCATTGGCATTATATTAATGCCTATTTTTGTGGCTGTTTTTTTAGTTTGGTACTCCAAGTATGTTAAAAATAGAGGCTGGCCAAATGCCACATAACAAGTGGTTGCAAGGGACGGTTTTCTCGCTACGCAGCTTCGCTGCTACGCTCCAAAACCGCCCCTGAACCACGGCGTTAGCTTTCATTAGGAGGCATCACGCACATGAAAAAGCGCATCCTGGCCATTTTGGCGTACATGCTCCCGACTTTTCCGCTCGGTTACTTTTGGCATCTAACATTTTTTTCCGACTACTACAAGTCTCTGAACGTGTATCGAGAAGACATTATTATTCCATTTGGAATCGTCTCCATGCTCATTCAGGGTGTGATTTGGTCGGTCGTTTATGAGCGTCTCTTCTCCGGCGAAACAATCCTAAAAGGCGCACTGAAGTTTGCTTTGTTGGCGTGCCCTTTGGCATGGAGCTTCATGGTTCTTGCCGTCAGCGCCAAACACCAAATGTCTTCCGTTAGTGGCTTCTTGCTTATTGAAACAGCCTTTATGCTGGTTCACTACGCAATCGTTAGCCCGCTAATTGCAGCGGTCTATGTGCGTAAAAGCTAACTTTAGGTGCAGCGGACGCGCTGAAGCGCGCCGCTGACCAAGACGTTGGGCGGATCAAACAATGATTCGCGCGCTATTGAAGATATCTAAATGAAGACCCTGGGCATCGTTGGCGGCATTGCACCTGAGTCGACCGTTGACTACTACCGTCAGATCATTGCGCTATACCGGGGGCAGCGAAGTGATGGTGGTTATCCGTCCATCCTGATCAACAGCATCGATCTGAAGAAAATGCTTGATTTGATCGGTGCAGGAAATCTGCCTGAGGTCACCGAGTATCTGCTGGCTGAGGTGGTGAAATTGGCAGCGGCCGGGGCCGATTTCTGTTTATTCGCTTCTAATACTCCCCACCTCGTGTTTGAGGATATCCGCCAACGGTCCCCGATCCCGCTGGTGAGTATTGTTGAGGCCACCTGCGAGGCCGCGTTGGCGCTTGGACTTAGGAAGGTCGGATTGCTCGGAACGCGCTTCACAATGCAGGGAGGGTTCTACCCCAAGGTCTTTTCTGCACATCGAATCGAGGTGGTCGTTCCGAGGTCAGACGAACAGGATTACGTCCACAACCGATACATGGGCGAGCTCGTTCATGGGGTCTATCGGGCTGAAACGCGAGAGCAATTGCTGACAATCGTGGAACGATTAAGGAGCCAGGAAGGCATTCAAGGTCTGATTCTAGGTGGGACGGAATTGCCATTGCTCTTCCGGGATGGAGCCCAAGCAGGCATTCCTGTGTTGGACACGACCAAAATTCACGTAGAACGCGCTGTCGCCTATCTTCTTGCGCAAGAGCCGCCCAACCCCACGGTCGAGAGGGACGCGCGCAAGAGCGCCGCGCGCCCTTCACCGTAACGTTAGGCGTCAGAAGACGTGCCATGGATGCGTTAGCGACTCGAGGCGATTATCGACGCCGTGCCCGAAACGGCCGCTGCACTCCCGTGAAAGGAGGAGAAGTGGAACTTCCAGAGATCATCACACGATTGCCAGAAGCGGAGCTGCCCTTCCCGTCGACGACGGTGAAGACCAGTGTGTTGCAATCCGAACAGGGACAATTGGTCTTCTTCCAGATTCTGAAAGACGTAGAGCTGCCCGCGCACAGTCACAAAGGGCAATGGGGAACGGTGCTCGAGGGCCAGGTCGAGGTGACGATAGGTGGCGAGACCCGGATGCATGGCCCTGGGAGCTCCTACTACATCCCCGCCGGCGTTGTACACAGCGCGAGGGTCCCAGCCGGTGCGAAGATCATCGAGTTCTTTGAAGAGCCTGATCGCTACCGGCTGAAGTGACGGCGCATATGACGCCCAACCAGCCATTCGAGACGGACCTTCGCAAGCGGGCTTCGCCCACTTGCTCGGCCGCTCAATGGCGACGTTAGGCGCCTCTATGGAGGCGGCGCACATGCGCGAGAAACGTTGGGCATACTAGCGAGAGTGTTCGTCAAAGACGGAGAAAGTCCCATGTCAAATAAACAGACGTACTGGTTTCCCGCAAAGCATTACGGCTGGGGCTGGGGATTGCCGTTGTCCTGGCAAGGGTGGGTCGTCCTAGGTATATTCATTGGCCTGTTTGGGGTTGGATTCTTGATATTTCCACCGAGCAAGGAACTTGGACTCCTTCTCGCTTATGTCGCCCTTCTTAGCGCGGTGCTCATTGGAATATGTTGGCTAAAGGGTGAGCCGCCGCGTTGGCGCTGGGGCAGCGGCGAGGGCGCCTAACCATTCATTGCAGCGGACCGCCTCCGGCGGCCGCTGAATTCAGACGTTAAACGGCAGATATCTCGTGCCGGAGTACCAGCTATGATTTCCTTGACGTACGCACGGACCATGCAGACCTACAACCGGTGGATGAATGACCGGCTCTACGACTGCTGCAGCAAGCTATCCGACGAGGAGCGAAAGCGCGATGTGGGTGCTTTCTTTAAGTCGATCCACGGCACCTTAAATCACCTGTTGCTTGGGGATCGCATTTGGCTTGGTCGTTTCACCGGCAAGCCCTTTGTCGTGAAGTCATTGGACCAAGAGCTTTACTCCGATTTTGCTCAATTGCGATCGGAACGTAAGGCCACGGATGCTGCGATTTCAGACTGGAGTTCCTCGCTTTCTGAAGCCGATCTTGCCGGTGAGTTGTCATACATGAGCGTGGTGAACCCAAAACCGCGGCGTTTGCCGCACTGGCTGGCTGTTACGCATTTCTTCAATCACCAGACGCATCACCGAGGGCAACTCACGGCCCTCCTAGTTCAGCGCGACATCGATCCGGGGGTAACGGATCTGATCTGGCTTCCTGAGCTGCAAAGCGAGTCCCTATGAGAGTAGTGTCAATTGGCGCACTGCCGTTTAACCCTGCGCCCAACTCGGACGCGCGCAAGAGCGGCGCGCGCCGGTTGGCTCCACGTTAGGCCGCACATCTCATCGGACTTGGACGGTACCACTACTCGACGAATTGACAGGAGGCAAGTATGAGAAACAGAGAAGCTGGCTCGTGGAAAGTGCTTTCACGGACGGGGCTGATGTCCGCCCTGCTTGTTTCGTACGTCATGCTTTTCCTTTCTGGCTGTGCCGCCATTCAAGGGGAAAGGGAAATTCAAAGCGCCAGATTTGAATTCGCGCTGATCGGCGACATGCCTTATGACGCGAGGACGGAAAAGGAGTTTGCCAATGCAATGAAGGAAATAAACGCGGCTGATTTAGCCTTTGTCGTTCATAACGGCGATTTTTGGGGGGACGGCGCGTTCTGGACCGAGCAAGCGCGCCCGGAGCTCGCCCTCCAGCGCGCCCCTTTCGTATTCGTCGGGGGGCTTCCTCCGTGCAGTGACGAGACTTTCCAGGACCGTTTGGGCCTGGCTCAAAATTCCAGACATCCCTTCGTATTGGTTCCCGGGGACAACGAGTGGGCCGATTGTCACCGGGCAAAGCCGCGCACGTATGACCCGCTTGAGAGACTGACAAAACTCCGCCAGATGTTTTTCCAAGGTGATCGCAGCCTCGGCCGGCGCACCATGCGGCTGACGCGCCAGAGTGAAGACACCCGGTACGCCAAGTTCCGCGAGAACGTGCGCTGGACCCACGGCGATGTGCTGTTCGTCACGCTTCACATAATAGGCAGCAACAATAACCTGGGGCGCACTCCGGAAATGGATGCTGAGTATTCGGAGCGTAACGCGGCCAACCTGGCGTGGATGAGACAAGCGTTCGATCTGGCCATGCGCAGCGGCAGCAAAGCGATCATGATTATTGCGCAGGCCAACCCCGGGTTCGAAAATTCCTGGACTCCATCCATGCAGCAGAGATACATGCTATCGGGTCTGGGGCTCAAAGCACCTGCGACGAGAAGAGCAACCGGCTTCGACCAATTCCTGGCTGCGCTGGAGAAGGAGACTGTGGCGTTCGGCAAGCCGGTGGTCTACGTGCATGGAGATACTCACATCTTTCGCGTCGACAAACCTTTGGTCGGCTCCACAAGCGGGCGGATCATTGAAAACTTCACGAGGGTGGAGACCTTTGGCTTCCCTGATACGCATTGGGTTCGGGCAATTGTCGATTCCAGAGATCCGCAAGTATTTAGATTCAGACAAGAGATCGTGAAGGAGAACCTGGCCAACCATTGAGCAAGAAAAAACCCGGGGTCGGAGTCGGTTTTCCCTGTGGCTCTCTGCGGCCGGGCGGGTCTCTTTCCGGTGGTCTCGCGTAGCGTCTTGGGCCTAACAATGGCTTGCAGGCGACGGCTTACAGCCTACGCTCCGCTTCGGCTTTCAGCCGCGCCTGAAGCTTGGCGTTAGACGTCGCCGTACCGTGCGACGATATGGCGCCTGACGACAGGCAAAAACACCGCGAACATTCTTTCGATATCACCTGAGGAGCGCGCACATGAAATCGCCGTTGATTCCATCGATCCCTGCAATAGTTCTGATCACGTTTTACTCCTTGGCAAGTGCCCAGCAGTCCGTGATTCTCGTGCGCCATGCCGAATTGCAAGGCGCGGCAATGGCTCCAGCTAAAGACTTGTCGCTTTCGGAAGCCGGCGAGGCGCGCGCCAAGCTGTTGTCGAGCATCCTCAAAGATGCTGGCATCGGCGCAATCTATGTGACTGACTTCGTGCGCACAGCCAAAACAGCGGAACCACTCGCGCGCGAGCTCAATCGGGAACTAACGGTGCTTCCGAAAGGCGATCCCCGCGAACTCGTTGAGCAGCTTCGCAAAAACCATGGCGGGCAGACCGTTCTGATGGTCGGACACACTGACACGCTGCCCGGCCTTCTCAAGGCACTCGGGCATCCGGTAGACATCAAGATCGAGCCTCAGGATTACACCAACGTATTTGTGGTGGTCCCAAAGAGCGACGGTGCTCCGACGTTTCTGCGGCTGCGGTATTAAGACAGAACCATATGAGTCGTCTAAGCGGTGCCGCACTGTATTGCCGTCTGCTAGGTCCGCCGTCGCAAGGCGGAGTTGCTTCGGGTGTGGCACCGTCTAACTCTAGGTGGAACGGACGGGCCATCAGCGACCTTCCGTGTTCCAGCACCGCGCTGGCCCGCCGTTCACCAAAACGTTAGCTGCCTGAAGGCCTTCGGCGCGTACCAATCGCCAAGCAAAGCCTTAACCGACAACGACTTCACTGATCTGAATGACCGGGGTTTGGTCGGTGTAATTTACAATGTCAGCCATGATCTCCTTCGCGTGTGGCCCGAAGCCAGCTTGAAAGGCCTCAACGGAGTCGCAGAAGATGTGGCACATGCCCACGTACGTGGCAGGTGCGCCCGGCGCTCCGCCGGCAAGGCCTTTGTCAACCGTGTAATACTTGCAGCTGTCGCCCATCCTGCTCTTCACGAGCGGCATATGCTTGTCGCGGTAGTACTCGTGGTTGAATCGTGCCCCAGGAGTGTTGGGATACATCACGCTGACTTTAATCATGGTCTGTCTCCTAGCATTGGGGTTGGAAACCTCAGAAGGCGAATCGTGCACGACAGGCACCCTTTAGAGCAAGCACACCATGCCGGTACGCGTCTTTCGCCAGCAGGCAGCTAACCCTTTCATCGAGCGGACAGCCCACGGCAAGCCGTGGGCTACCGCTCATGTCGAACGTTAGGCAGCAGCGGTCAAGGTTTCGTCCCTGCGATGATCGTTGACCAGATCTCACGAAGGAGAGAACTCGATGGGCGAGGCGATCAACGGAAATCTTTCTGTCCGGGCCGTCGCCGACACGACTCTGATGGAGTGGGCGTCGAGTCCGAGCGGGTCGGTCTGGCGAAAGCGAGTCCACCTGGTGGGTCCTCCGGA
>JBGPYG010000290.1:0-5506 GCA_041493085.1 Pyrinomonadaceae bacterium
GACGGGCAGGAATGCCTGTACTACTGCATTATCCACGGTCATCGTTTAGAATGCCCGCGCACGATCGCCGTCCTATTGCAGTTCTCCTGTCTCTAACCCATGGATCTCAAGCAAGTCTTCATCAATCCTGTAGGTCGGCCGCGCAGCGGTTGGCGAGTGCTGATCTTCGTTGGCGTTTACATAGGTCTCCTGCTTCTGCTCACCACGGCTGCGCGGCTCGTCTACGCCGTAGCGCTGCACGTTGCGCCGGGCCGTAGTCTTGGACCTTACTTCGAGAACATCGGATTTCGACTGATACTCTTATTCGCTGTCCTTGCCGCCGGATACATTTGCGCGCGCTGGCTCGAAGGTTTGCCTTGGCGCGCGCTGGGCCTCTGGCCGCACGAGGGATGGTTGCGCGATCTTTTCGTTGGTTCCGCCATCGGAGTTGCTTCGCTCGCTGTCGCCGCGGGTATCGCAACTGCGGGCGGCGGGCTGAGCTTCACTATCTCCGTCCGGGCCGCACTCCTTCAGGTAGGCCAGACTCTGATTTTCTCCGCTGTACTCTTCATTATTGCCGCGCTCGCTGAAGAGGCACTCTTCCGAGGCTATCCTTTGCAGACTCTAACTAGAGCACACCTCGCCTGGCTCGCGGTCATCCTGACGTCAGTTCCATTTGCAGCAGTCCATCTGAAAAACCCTAACGTAGCGGCGGGCTTCACCTTTATCAATACTGCGCTGGCGGGAGTCTGGCTCGCCGCCGCCTATCTGCGCACGCGGAGCTTATGGTTTCCTTTGGGGGTTCACTGGGCCTGGAACTGGGCACTGGGATCGCTTTTTGGTCTACCGGTCAGCGGCATTACTGATCTCGCTCCGCACCCGCTACTCCACGGCACAGACTTGGGCCCGGCATGGTTAACGGGCGGCAGCTACGGCATCGAAGGCGGACTCGCGTGCACGATTACGCTGGTAGTCTCAACGATATTCATCTGGCGCACGCGTTTGGTTTGTCCAACCGCAGAGATGAAAACGCTAACCTCGCAGGAAAACCCTCTGCGCGGGAGTTCCGTACTTCCGACAGAGCCATCGCCGGGGAGCTGTAGGGGCTGACCTGCGTGTCCGCCCTCTTTAACGACAAAGGGCCCACACCGTGCGCCCGTACCGCGGAACGAAGGACCTCCAAGCAGTTTCTCTGTTAACACTCTTCCCTTCTCTCCCGTCTTATTGGTGTCAGGAACGGCAGGATCGTCAGACTCCGAATGAGACAGCGCAATGTATGAGCTCGAAGTAACAGCAGACGTGCTTGTTATGACCGGTCAAGGAAAAGCCCCGATCGATCGACGACACCTCGAGGTCGCACCCGAAGTGCAGGCAGGGCTTCAGTCCTCTGACTGCCTTGAATCCCCTGAATCCTCCGAATCGTTGCTGGTGAAGGCGGTGCTGGCTGGCAATCGCGACCTGTTTGGGCGCCTTTACCAGCTCTACGCTCCGCTTGTTCACGGAATCCTTTTGGCGCGGATGCCGAGAAGTGAAGTGGAAGACACGGTGCAGGAAATCTTCCTCCACGCGCTGAGGAAGCTGCACACGCTGCGCGACGCGCGAGCGTTCGGCCCCTGGATCGCAATGATAGCTCGCAATCGAGCGATGGACTTTCACCGGCGCTCGCGAGAGTTCGTCGAAATCACTGACGACTTCCGCAGCGCTGATTCAAGTGGATCGAAGGCGGAAGAGATCCTTGCGATTATCCGCACACTGCCCGACGCCTATCGCGAAACGCTGGTGTTGCGGTTAGTCGAAGGAATGACCGGACCTGAAATCGCGACGCGCACCGGCCTGACGCCGGCTTCAGTGCGCGTCAATCTGCATCGGGGCATGAAACTGTTGCGCGCGAAGCTCGGTTTTAAGGAGGGCTTATGAAAAATATCGACGGCGAATACTTGTGGGACCGCAGCGGCGAACCGGATCCTGAGATTCAACAACTCGAAGAGACTCTCGGCACGCTACGCTATCAACCCCGGCCACTGGAAATTCCCGCGGCGCTCGAGGTTGGGCGCAATGGAAATTTCTTTCGCGACTTCGGACCCAGACTCGCCATAGCTGCGGCGATCGCAATCATCGTGCTCGGCCTGGGATTGTGGTTCGGCCTGCAACGCTTACAACGAAGTCAGCAGTTAGCAGTATCCAAGACTGGCAGTGCGCCTGCGCCAGCGAGTGATTTGAGTCCTAAAGCAGTGCGCTCTCCGAACGACAAACAGAATGGCAGCCTCGTGGCGGGCACGCCGGTTCCTGATAAGAAGCTGAGTGAGGCGCCACTCCGTCATCGTGTTAACCCGGGCGTAGTGGCCGCGAATAAAGACCAGTCTCGCAACGCAGCGCGCGATGGGTCAGTTAAAAATTCACAGCTTGCGGCCAATAGACTAAAAGAAGGCGAAGCAGCTAAAGATCAACTGATGCTGGCGCTCCGCGTGGCCAGCGCGAAGTTGTACTTCGCGCAAAAGAAAACGCAAAACATTAATCCCCGAGACGTAATTCACAATCAACACAAGATAGGATGAGTGGAGCCATTATGAAATCACTTTACGGAACATTATTGAAACTCGCGTCGCTGGCCATTCTCGTCGTTCTCGGCGCTGCTGCGGCGATGGCGCAAGATCCCAGGATCCAAACCAGTCAGCTCGATGCACTCGCTGCTAAGGCGGCCCAGACCGTGGACGTCAATCTTGATGAGCGCTTGATGCAATTCGCGGCGAAGTTTCTATCCAGCAAAGATCCTGACGAGAATAAGGTGAAAGAACTCGTCAACGGCTTAAAAGGGATCTACGTAAAGAGCTTCGTGTTTGAAACCGAAGGCCAGTACACGGAGGCGGACCTTGAAGGAATCCGTTCGCAATTGCGCAATTCTGCCTGGAACAAGATTGTCAACGTGCACAGCAAAAAAGAGGGCAGCGCCGAAGTCTACCTGATGCAAGTTGGGAATCAGATCAGCGGCCTCGCAGTGTTGACCTCGAATCCGAAAGAGGTGACGGTCGTCAATATCATAGGCCCGGTGGACCTCGATAAGCTGACGCAGCTTGAAGGGCAGTTTGGCATCCCCGATCTGGAGATCGAGCGTTCGAAACCCAAGCGCAAGAATTGAACTCAGGAAGGGAGTGGCCAATGAAGAAATCTATTGCCATCGGTTTCATGTTCCTCGCGCTCGGCGGTCTTGTCCCCACCGCGCAGGCCAAAGGTGACGACTTCGGATCTAGCAGCCTATCCGACGCCGCTTTGGTTGCGGCTGTGGCGGGGGCGGCGGACGAAGTAGTTTTCTAATCTGCGAAAAGAGTTGAAGAATGGCCTTTTCATGCACGTCCTGGCGTGCTGTCAGCTTGCGCTCAAGTTCGACCAACTTCTTCGCTAACTCGTCACTGCTCGCCAGCAACTCACGCAATTTCACAAACGCGCGCACCACGTAGACGCTCATCACGACCGCGCGCTCACTATTAAGCACGTTCGCTGCCATTACCACGCCGTGCTCTGTAAAAGCATAGGCTGTATACCGTCGTCCGCCATGTGATCTTGAGGTCGCAATTTGCGACCTCAAGTTGGTTTCTGAACCGGTCGCAAATTGCGACCGGTTCAAGGCCGCGGTTTGCGACCTTGAATCGGACACTGAGTTGGATTCTTTTGCTGTGAGTTGAAACATGAAGTCAGAGGGAAATCTTTGACGGTTACGCTTGACCTGTTCGTTCAGTCGCTTGGTAGTCACTCCGTAAATTCGCGCCAGTTCAGCATCAAGAATGACCCTTTGACCACGAATTAGGCGGATCACTGGATCAACTGACTCGGTTGTTATCAGTCCCTGTTCCTTCTTCGAGGGCTATTTTGGCATTTCAGGCAATCCTTCGGTTGTAATGGTTCAACGCAGCGGACAAGTTAGGCTGCCGTCTGTTATTGGCCCTTCTTATTCTACACACACCAGTATTGCGTGTTGGCCAAACCCTCTCAATGGCCCGGCGACCGGAGGGTGAGTAAATCGTTTACAAGAGTTTTTGCTTACCGCTGATCGATGGGCACGTAGGGAAGATCGCGGGCGCCGACGTATTCCGCGCGGGGCCGGATGAGTTTGTTGTCGGCGTACTGTTCGAGGATGTGGCCGGTCCAGCCACTAATTCGACTGACGGCAAAAATGGGCGTGTAGAGGTCGAGCGGAATTCCCATCATGTAGTAAGTTGAGGCGGAGAAAAAATCCACGTTGGGATAGAGCCCCTTCTCGCGCATCATCACTTCTTCAACCTTGCGAGACATCTGGTACCACTTAGAATCGCCTGCCGCTTCACCCATCTCTTTGGAAAACTGCCGCAGGTGAGTGGCGCGCGGATCTTCCGTCTTATAAACCGCATGGCCAAAGCCCATAATCTTTCGCTTGTCAGCGAGCGCCTTCTTGATGAACGACTCCACGTTGTCCACGGCGCCAATCTCCAGCAGCGTCTTCATCACATTGGTGTTTGCGCCACCGTGGAGAGGGCCTGACAGTGCGCCGATGGCCGCCGTCACGCAGGCATACATATCCGCCAGCGTTCCGGCCACGACGCGAGCTGTGAAGGTTGACGCATTCAATTCGTGATCGGCGTGCAGAATAAGGCAAACATCAAATACGCGCGCGTCATGGTCCGAAGGCTTCTCGCCTCGGAGCATATAGAGAAAGTTTGCGGCGATGTTCAAAGAACCCGCCGGCGGTACCGGTTCGAGCCCACGACGAATGCGATCCGAAGCGGCAACGATCGTCGGGAATTGCGCGGTGAGTCTGATAGCTGTCTTGACGCTTGTCTCGCGCGAAATATCGCGGGAGTTTGAATCGGAGAATTCGAGAGCCGAAATCGCGGTGCGCAACACGTCGATCGGATCGGCTTCGCGCGGAAACTGCTTCATCAGGCCGATGATCTCAGCGGGCACCTCGTAAGCGGCCCTTAGCGATTGCTCCAATTCAGAAAGCTCCGCACGATTGGGAAGGCGCTTGTTCCAGAGAAGGAAAACTACTTCCTCGAAGCTGGCATGCGTCGCCAGATCGTGGATGTTGTAGCCCTGGTAAATGAGTTCGCCTTTTTCACCGTTGACATCGGAGATTTTGGAAGTTGCAACAGCAACTCCTCGGAGTCCTGCTCCTGAAGTACCGGTTGGCGCGTTTGCTTTGTTGGTCATGAAAGTTTTTAGTGTGGACCGAAGATAACAAACTGATCAAAACGTGACAAGGTATGGTACTGAGGCAGTTTGCGAAAACTCAAACTTCAGAAGGGCACTCAAAACAGAACCGGAAGCGGTAGCGACCGGATCCAAGCACTCAACCTTGTCCCACAGGTTTTTCTGCCACCAAAATTGTCGATTGCAAGTTGAATGTAGGATCCGGTCGCATCCACCACCCCAAGCGGGCTGCCCGCTTGGGGACCCCGGTCCGCTCCCGGTTCTGTATCGAGTCTCCGCTCAAGTTGAGCTGCTATCTGGAGACAGTCACCGGATCGCCGCGCTGCGCCTTTAGAAGTTTTGCCGC
>JBGPYG010000208.1:0-6891 GCA_041493085.1 Pyrinomonadaceae bacterium
CGAGTTTCAAGTCGCCCAAATCCAAGGGTTTCGCGTCGGGGTAGCGCAATTCCGTTCGCTTCACATAAGCCTCAAAGAATTCGCGCGCGTCGTTCTCCGTGTCCCAGGCAGCTACTTGCGCGAGGAATACCTGGCCCTTAGGTCCCTCGTAAAGCGCGTAGCGATCGCCGGCCCAGCCGGCTGCCGCGCGTTTCGACTCCGCCGGCGCATTTAGAAACTGATCGAGAATCAGGTAGTAAGTCCATTCGCCGTTGACGTCGGAATCGATGCGATGCCAGGGAGCAGTGGGCAGTGGGCGGTTGGCAGTGGGAAGACGGCGGCGAGTGGTGGGCCGGCGGGTTGCGACTCTTGCGCCGGATGCGGGCGAGACGCCCGCGGTCCCAGCAGATTGTTGAGTGCTGGCTGCTGACGTGTTCGCATTGAGCAGATTCGTGACGTCAGGCAAGACAACCTTTACCGGGCGTTCATATTTGAAATATTTTTCCGGATGGAGAATCTGTTCGCTGGATAGCGGCAGGCGCGTAAAGGCGTTTGAGACCATAGTCCAGCCGCCACGTCTATAAAGTTGTGTCGCCCACTCTGTGCCCTGCATGTATGGGAAGATCAACGATTCGCGCATTGCACGAGGCGCCTGGTTAAACTGTTCAGTCGCCACTCCGGTGGTAAGAGACCGGCTGAAGGCCAGAGCTACCAGCGGATTTTTCGCCAGGTAAATCGTCATCGCGAGCGTCGCATCGCCTTCAATCAGCGCGTGTGCGGCAAGCTCAGCATCCGAGTCGCCGTGCGGCCATTTCTCAAAACGGCGCAAGTTGAAATGCTGATCCTGTAGCGCATGTGTCAGCTCATGCGCCATCACCGGCTTTTGGCCTTCCAACTCCAGCCAATCAGCCAGGTGAAACTCCTGGCCTTTCGGATCGTAGTAGCCGGCGACTTGCTCAGTCAGAAGTTTGATAATAAACGGCCGATACTCAAAGTCGCCCGGCGCCAGACCAAACTTCCGGAAAGAAACTTCGGTGGCATGCATCTCGGCGGCGGTCATCTGCTCATTAAGGTTCTTAATCAGCATGCGCTCAATCTCAGCTCGAGATTGGGCGCCGCTTTTTACGGGTCTCAGAATCGGCAGCTCTCTTATTTCGCTTGTTTCCTTTAGCACTTCCGTGGTCGCGGCAACTATGGCTGCATTCCGAGTAGTGCTGGCGACGCTGGCGCGCTGCGCCGCCGAGTGTGTTGTCAGGAGGGCCGCCGTTGCCAGCGCAAAGAAAGTAAGAAGGGCCAGGAATCCGCTAATTCGCTTTGACATCGTTGGGCTTTCGCTCTTATAGTCCGCTAAACGTTCTAACTAATCGCAGCTCAAGGCTAACCAGCAATCTCTTTCGGTTTAGAGTTTGAAGGCATAAGGCTCAGATGACAAGTCCAGCCCCAGAGAACGTCTTAGGAGAGTGGCACGAGACGCTTTTGCGCGTGCGCTATTCGGAGACGGACAAGATGGGGATTGTCTACTACGCAAACTACCTCATTTGGTTTGAGATTGGCCGTACCGAGTTTTGCCGCGCGCGCGGCTTTTCTTACCGGGATATGGAAGAGAATGAAGACGCCTTCCTGGTGGTTGCCGAAAGCTACTGCCGCTACAAGGCGGCGGCTTTCTACGACGACGAACTCCTGGTTCGCACTCACATCACTGAGATGCGCAAGCGTTCGCTGCGATTTGGCTATGAGATTGTGCGCGCTTCAGACGGCCAGATTATCGCCGAGGGTGAAACTGGACACGTGATTACAGACGCAAACGGTCGTGTACGTTCGTTTCCAGAAGGATACGCCCAGCGCCTTTTGGCCCCACCCATCATTAAGTCACACTCGTCTGGTGAGAAGGTTCCCGCAGAAGAAGGCCCAGCCTAAACAGTGGGCAGTGGGCAGTGACGAGTGGGCAGTGGGCAGTTAGAATGCGTCAGCTTGCCAGTGAAGACATCAATCCATTCAGTAGCCGTCCGACCTCGCCAGCCATATTCATAACGTCGTAACACTTTCCTTGAGCCAAATAACCTAATCGAGTCGCGATTAGCATTTGCGTTTCAAGTTCTCGTAATGACCCGTACGCAATTGACAAGTGGCGTAGGAAGTCCGGAGTTGTACGTCTCCCTTGCCCCTCCGCAATATTCGAAGGGATTGAAATAGCAGCCCTCCAAGCTGGCTCGTAAGTCCGTAAATCTCTTCCCGGGGAAAGCTCCTGGATGCTGTGTAAACTTCCTCAACCAAGTCCATCGCTTTTTGCCAAACAATAAGTTCTTGATAGTTTTTTACCTTCATGGAGTCTCCTAAACTAGTGATTACTAGAATAGTGTTAGGAGAAGGGTGAAGGTTACAAACGACCTACTTGCTACCGGTTCTTTTGTTTGATGAAAATATTCTTGTTAAGGCGGGAACAAGCTGTAGCCTTACTGCCCACTGCCCACTGCCCACTGCCCACTCGTCACTGCCCACTGCTCACTGCACACTGCCCACTTTCTTACTGCACACTGCCCACTTTCTTACTGCTCATGCGCGAGATTCAAGCGCAGAATCTCCAGTGCGCGACCAGTCTCCTCATCAATGTCCAAAACGGCAGCGCAGATTCGCGCTTGTGCGGTCGAGTGCTCTGCTCTTCTGGCAATCGCGGAGGTGAATCGCGCGATGACGTCCTCTTTGTTCATCCCAATTACGCCGGAGTAACTCCCGGTCATACCTACGTCGGTGACGTAGGCAGTTCCCTGCGGGAGTAATCTCTCGTCCGCAGTTTGCACGTGAGTGTGAGTACCAAGCACCGCCGAGACGCGGCCGTCCAAATACCATCCCATCGCAACCTTCTCGGAAGTAGCTTCCGCATGCATATCAACAATGCGGACTCTGGTTTCGGCGGGTAGGGATTCCAAGACGCGATCAGCGGCGCGAAAGGGATCGTCGGAAGGGGGCATGAAGACACGTCCCATCAAGTTGATAACCGCGACCGGTATGTTTCGGACTATTCCGGTCCACATGCCGCTTCCCGGCGTATTGGGGGGATAGTTTGCCGGTCTAATTAGTCGCGGCTGCTTGGCGATGTAGGGAATAGCCTCTTTTTTATCGAAGATGTGGTTGCCCGACGTCATTACATCAATGCCGGATGCGAAGAGTTGTTCACACAAGGAAGGGGTAACCGAGAAACCACCCGCGAGGTTTTCGGCGTTCATGATGGCGAGATCGATGTCGTGCTGTTCCCGCAGGTCCTGAATGCGCTCCAACACGGCCAGGCGGCCGGGCTTCGCGACGACGTCACCAATCATTAGTATTTTCATAAAGGACGTAAATCGTAAATCGTGAATCGTAAATGGAAAACAAGGACTCAAGACCTCTAGTCGTTGAACCCCTAAATCACAAATGGAAAAACCGTAAACTGAAAATCGTCAACCGCGAATAGCTTCCAGCCACTATTTACGATTCACGATTTACTATTTACGGTTTTTGTTGGCAAGAGGGAAATCCGCGATGGCCGTTCCGAAGCCGTAATTGAACCTGCTTTTACAGGTGGGTGACCTTTTAGAAGCCGCAGCCTCTGGCAATTCTTAACGCTGAAGAAGTGCACTGGCAAGCGGCATCGGTCTCCCATTTAAACGGCGTTGGCTCAATCATCGTACACTCGGTGACGGGCCCCACAGAATAGTTCCCTCCGCCGCGGGGATACTAGCACAAGACAACTCGGAAAAGTAAATTAGACGCTAATTACGAGGTTGGGGAACTCTTTGGAGACAGTTGCTACTAATTTTGGCAAGACTTAGCTAAAAGCTATCTTGCCGGGGCCGCCTTTTTCCGACTCGATATTGCTTCTGACTTTCAACAAGCGGTCGAGCATTTCAGCGCATTCCGCGCTGCGGGTCGCAAGCTGGGCATCTGCCTGCTCATGCGTTTGTTTTAGGCGGTGAAACTCGTCGGCGATGTGCAGGGCAGCCAGGATGGCTACCTTCAGAGAGTCTACCGTCAAGGTACCTGAGGAAATCTCGCGCATGCGGCTATCAACAAACTCGGCGAGTCGGTTGAGGTATTCGGAATCGCCGTCAGAGCGGATATTGTAAGTTTGGTTGTAGATTTCAACTCTGATGGTGGGTGCGGCTGTCGTAGTTGTTTCCATACTGCTTTTACCAAGGACTGGGCTGATTCCAGTGGTCATCTAAGCTCCTCCGCCATCGCTGGATCAAGCACCGCAACCGCATCCAGCATGGCCTCAACCTTCGAGCGAATGATGTCGCGTTCGGCCAGGAGCACCTCTACCTGCTTTTCAAGGCGCTGTTGTTCGAAAGGCACGCTGCCCCGGTTGCGCCGCATGAGGGAAAGCTCTTTTTCCAGACTCTCCTTCTCCTGGCGCAGAGTTTTGGTGAGTTCAATCGTGCGATAGATCTTGTCTTCTAAATGCGAGAATTTTTCTAGTCCGGATAGTGCGATCATCGCCCTTTTCTTTCTCCACTAGCTACTCTATTTTCAAACCGCCTCGGATTATGCGACTTCGCGCGTGCAAGCGCAAGACTCTTGGCGCGATTGCCTGCGATTTATTTTCTTAATGCAACTCGGCGCTGAATTTCTGCAAAAGCGAATCTATTAATCCGCGATGTCGCTCTTCGACTTCTTCATCGCGCAGCGTACGTTCGTCGGCGCGATATTCCAGCCGCAGAGTTACCGAGCGTTTGTGCTCGGGAATGTTTTTTCCCTCATATGTGCCGACCAGCATCGCCCCCTTGTAGTCGGCAATTTGTTCCGAGTCAATCGCCTGCACCAGCTCGGCAAAGCTTACATCGCGGCTGACAAGCAACGTCACATCGCGGACCACGGCTGGATAACGCGGCAGCGGTAAGTACTGAGTGAGCCGCTCGGCAGAATCAAGCAGCGTCGTCAGATCGAGTTCGGCAACATAAAGTGGCTGTCGGAATTTGTATGAGGTTGCGATCGACTCAGCTAACCTGCCGATGCTGCCAATCGCAGTGCCATCCGGCAGCGTGATCCTGGCCGACTGGCCCTCACGCAAGTGTTTGAACTGAGTTTTTGAGAAGTGCAAGGGTCCGAGCTTCATCGCGTCGGCAGCAGCTTCCAGGGCACCCTTGAGTTCGTAAAAATCAATCTCGCGCGGGGCTTGAGCGTGTCCTTCCTCTATCACCCCGCCGGTGGCAATCAGCCCCAGAGCTTCGCGCTCGCTCGGAAGCTCGCTGGCCTCAAAACCTGAGAAAACCCGCCCAATTTCGAACAAACCGACGTCGCGAGTGCCGTGATTCAGATTATGGCGGACCGATTCCAACAGTCCCGGCAGCAGCGTCGGGCGCATGCGCGTCGATTCTTCAAGGATGGGGTTATTAAGCGTGACAAGGCCCTCGCGCACAGCTTTCGCGGCTTCAGTCTGGAAAGCCGGAAGCAGTTCAAACTGCTCATCGTGGGCGGTATCAATGAAGCTAAAGTTGATTGCCTCATCAAACCCCAGGCTCTTGAAAGCGCGTCGCAAGTCGCGGCGTTTCATCTCGGCCGGCTGATACTCACCGGCCATGTTCGAAGGCGGCAGCTCAGACGCGATCTTGTCGTAGCCTACGTGTCGTGCAATCTCCTCAACCAAATCTTCCTCGAGGCCAACGTCAGTACGCCAACTCGGAGCAACGAAAGTCAGCACGCCCTTCGCCGATGAACCCTCCCTGAGGCTCGGGCTGCTGCCTGGTTCACTTTGCATGAAACCAAGCGCAGTTAGAATTCGCACCATCTCGGACAATTCGACCCGAAGTGAAGTGAGACTCTCGACCCGAGCCGGACGAAACTCTAGCGAGCGTGCCGGCAGCGGATTCGGGTAAACATCGATCGAATCCTCGGTCGCAACTCCGCCGGCAATTTCGCAAATGAGTGCGACGCATCTCGTCTGTGCCTTGAGCACGTTTTCGCAGTCGGCACCGCGTTCAAAACGGCGGGATGCCTCGGTATCCATGCCGAGCTTTCGTGCAGTGCGGCGCACAGAATCAGGGTTGAAGTAGGCACTTTCAATCAGCACGTCGGTTGTTGCCGCTGAGATTTCCGAGTCTAAACCGCCCATGATTCCAGCGAGCGCAACGGGCTGGAGCGCGTCAGCAATAACCAGCATCTCGGAATCCAGCGTACGATCCACGCCATCGAGCGTCTTCAGTTTCTCACCTGCCCTGGCGCGCCGTACAATGATCCGTTGCTCGACGAGCTTGGCCAGGTCGAATGCGTGCAGCGGCTGTCCCAACTCGTGGAGAACGTAGTTCGTGATGTCGGCGACGTTGTTGATGGGTCGTTGACCGATTTCGCCCAGACGTTTTGCCAGCCAGTCCGGTGACGGCGCAATCTTGACTCCGCGCACAATTCGAGCTGCGTAACGTGGACAGAGATCGGAATCGTTGATTTCAACTGACGTAAAATCGCCGGCTTTGCCTTCTGCTTTGAAGACTTTGGACTTTGGACTTTGGACTTTGGACTCTTCAATTACGGCAACTTCACGAGCGATCCCTATGTGGGAGAGGCAATCCGGCCGATTGGAGGGCACCTCGACGTCAAGTACCGAGTCCCCTTCAATTTCCTCCACCGCATCGATAGCGAGGCCAACCATAGTTAGCCGCTCCCGCAAATCAAGCGGAGTCAGTGTGGTCCCGGTAAGCTCACGTAGCCAGTTGTAGCTGATAAGCATCGTGAATAAGAGGCCGTTTAGAGGCGGGCGTTGCCCGCCTGCGAGGGCAACGCCCTCGCCTAAACGGTCGTGATAACCCTAATCAAACTGCGACAGAAAGCGCACGTCGTTTTCGAAAAGCAGGCGAATGTCATCGAGGCCGTACATTAGCGCGACCATGCGGTCGATTCCCAGGCCGAAAGCGAATCCGGAAAACTCTTCCGGATCGACGC
>JBGPYG010000100.1:0-10146 GCA_041493085.1 Pyrinomonadaceae bacterium
AGCAGAACCGCCCGAGATGGACGGATTGGCGACACCACCGCCAAGGCTGTCGTTGACCGCCGGAGCCAGATAGAAGAGGCTAGTGACACCGCGTTGGAGCGGAAGGCTTCCAAACAACTGATCGCTCAAGTTCTTTCCAACTGCGGTGCTCTGCTGGTCAATGCCGCCAGTATCAGTCACGGTGACGACCTCAGAGATGTTGCCCGCCTCTAACTTGGGGCTGACCACTGATTGAACACCTACGTTAACCGTTACGTTCTGTGAAACATGCTTCTTGAAGCCTTGCTGTTCCACTGTAACGGTATAGACGCCGGGGATCAGGTTTTCGACCTTATAAACACCTTGGTCATTGGTCTGGGCGGTGACTTCGCGCTGTTCGCCTGTAATCGTCACTTTTGCGTTCGGCAGTGCACCACCATTGCTGTCGGTGATTGTGCCTCCAATGCTCCCCCTCGTTTGAATGTCCTGCGCAAACGCTGCCGTGCCGGCGAGCGCGATGCACAGGATCATAAACAACCTTAAAACATTCTTCATTTTTTGCTGTCCTTTCTTGATGCTGGAGGAGTGCCGCCGGGGAGATTCCCTGTTAACCATTTGTTCCTTCATCTTTCGCGGCACCTAAAAATTCCGAAACTAACTGTCGTAAAAAACTCTTGCCACGTAGTTTCGCAATTCTTATGCCCGCAAGGGTTCAGCGGGCTATAGTTAACGTAGTCATACGTTTAGCGATGCCCCTCCAGGCGCTCGGAGGCCCAAAAAATCCAAAATATTGGGAACAATCCATAAATCACAACCGGGCTCAAGGTGCTGGAAGCCCCCCTCGTTATTTCAGGGTTTTCATGGAGTTCTTCCCTTGTCTCATTGCCTTTCGCTCCTTTTGCAGGTACTAAGAAATCCCCCAAATGTCCGAACGAATCTATCGCGATCCGGTCCATAACATCATTCGCCTTCGCACCGACACCAACGCAGGCGAGTTGATGATGCGTTTGATCGACACGCCGGAATTTCAGAGATTGCGTCGCATCAAGCAGCTCGGACTCGGACTCTACACTTACCAGGGTGCAGAGCATTCTCGATTTACATACTCGCCTGGGGCGTTTCACTTGATGAGTCGGGTGCTTGATCGCCTCGCCGAATAAACATTTAATCAACGAGCAGGATCGCGCCGCCGCCCGCGCGGCCGCGTTGCTTCACGACGTGGGGCATGGGATCGTTTTATTTTCAGACGAACAGCCTTCGCTCTTATTTGAGAGACCTTATCTGAAATGTAGAAGTGGTCCAGTTCTTCTCGAGACCAGGCGTTAGCCATCATCGTATTATTGAAGTCCTGTATATCTCGAAAATCTTCTTTAATCTATTTTAGAGGTAGAAGCCGAGCGGATTCAGTCTGCCTCCGCGCGCTTACGTCGAGCGGTCTACTTAGGGCAGGCCCTCTTGTTAAGGCGCTTTTACGCCATCTTTGCTCCGTTTGTCGGCGCTTTTCCGAAGCTTATCGCTGAGCACAATAATGTCGTCGAGGTCGCGTCTGGCTTTGGCGGCGAGTTGCAGGTCAATTGCGCCGGCATCGCTGAAAATAGGGTTGTTCAGGAAGCTGTCGAGCAGCTTGTTGAGCGCCGCCAGTGCCGGCTGTAATGCCCCCTTCTCGGCGTCCTTACCAGCGACTCGTTTCGCTTCTTTTTCTTCCTTCGGCAGCGCCAGATCGATGCTCAGCCGCGTGGAGCGCTTCTTAACCTCAGCGACGTTTTCGACAATAGACTTGTAGTTGAGTTGTTGATCCGTCGCGGCAGCATGCGTCGAGATTCCTTCATTCAGCATTCGGAGCCGGCTCATGTCTTCATTGACTTCAGCCAGTACTTCTTTTGGGCTCCGCTTGCGAATTTTCTCGCGCTCAAGCTGACTCATCTGGTGCTCGCGAAGGGTTAGGTCTTGCGGGGGAGCCGCTTGTTGCGCCCGAACCGAATTGGCGGCGGTGCAGACAAAAGCAGCGGCGATTGCAACTAAGAACTGCGCCTTGGCGGCAAACGATGCGTGGTATTGTTTCATGGCATACCCTTAGTTGTAAGGTCTGCGTGGACGGCAGTATAAACCGTAAACTCAGGGTAAAAGCAAATGGGTTGACGCCTGTCCGAAGAGTCGCACTTTATTCAATCTCGAACGGAATCCACTGCGATGCAACGCGCGGTTTCTTCCCGGCCACATCGGTCACGATCACTTGCAGGACATAATCTCCAGGTGTCAAATTCTGGCCAAGTTTCAAGTGCCCGATGGCGACAACGCGCTTGGCGTCGGGCTGACCGGCTACGTTTAGCACCTGGCTAGAAAACATCCGCTGATTTTCGCGGAACAGGCGGACCTGCGTTTGTAGTTGCGGGTGACCGGTCGCGTGGTCCAGTCGCACGTTGTACGCCTCGTAGCCGTAGTCGATGACCATGCCCGGATGAAATCGGCGGACGGCTGGACCCGCCTGCGCGTCCAGCTCGGCAAGTTCTCCCTCAGTCGCGTTGCCCTGGGGAGTGGTTCTGCCGGCGTGGGCGGCCGCTTCCGCCGAGGCACTGCTGAGCCGCTGGGTCACATTGCCTGCCAGGTAGAGTCCGGAAAGTGTAAGCCGGCTCTTGTTCAGGTTCGGGACTTCCATGAATTGATTAGCCGAACCAACGCGCTCAGTCGGCACGTCGCGTACGGCAATGCGCAACTGGAATGCTCCTGCCTTTTTGACCGGCAGGTTGATACCAAACGTAAGGCCGTCGCGCCGCGCGGCGCTATACTCCTCGCCGCGTACCAGCACTGTCTCCGTACGGAAACGCTGATCGACCACCAATCCCGCATCGTCGAATGTTACGGCTGCGACATCGACGCTGGCTTTATGTGCGCCGTCAGGTTCGTCCGTGAAGGTCAGGCTCTTTCCGTTTACGTAAATGAGCGAGCGCACAAATGAGCCATAAGTAGGATCGTTGAGGAAGACTGAGGTCAGACGCAGATCGAGCGCGCCGGAAGCAAAGGGCGAAGTGAGCGCGGCCAGCAACTGTTGTTCACGCGTGCGATGGACTGGCTGTGCCGCCTCCGTAGTGATGCCAAAGAAACCAGAGCGCGTGTGCACACTCAAACCCGGGCGCTTCACGCGCACCTCCAGCCGGTGGAAACTCTTGCGTCCGGTAGTGGGGTCGAACGTCGACTCTTCGGGCCGGTAGCCAATCAGATAATAGCCTTTCTGATCGAGCACGCGGCGGATGCCTCGCGCAATGTCGTTATTATTACTGACAAGGAACCCGCCCGTCTGATTAGCCAGATAGTTCATACCGTCCTGGGCTGCTTGTATGTCCAGCGATCTTGACATCAAATCCTGCATGATTCGGCCACCAGACAATCCCGTCGCGGCGATTTCGCCGGTCCCGTTCCCTTCCGTTTTACCTACCAGACTGTTGGCCGCCGTGTCGTTGATTGTTTGTAGCCCGCGCGCATCGAGCGTGTAGAAGACCACCGATGAGCGGTTGGCGAGATCAATCAGACGGCGCAAAGCGTCGATCGCGCGGTAGTTACCGCCGCCGGTTGAGTTGAAGAGATCGAGCGAGTCGGTTAGCAGGACCGCGGACTTACGACCGGGCAACTCCTTGAGGCCTCGGACGACATAGTTGAGCGCTCCGAGCGTCCCCACGGTAAATAATTCCTCCTTGAAATCGTTTGCTTGCGCTCGGTCGGCCGCGTCTCGTGCCTCGGCGCTCGTTTTCTTATCAATCTCAGTGGAAGTGTCGATGCCGCGCGTGGCGTTGCGCGCCGCTGTGTAATATGCGTCATCCCCAATTGCCCCGAAGGCGCTGATGCCGCGCCGCCCGTAAGCATTCCACTGAAGACGGTCGATGGCCGCCTGCAGCAGTTGTTTGTCGGTGGCGAACTGCTGCAGCGCTCCCACTCCCGCACCTGTGCGGATGATAGCCACCATATCGCCTGGCTGCATTTGTTCGACTACGAATTTGCGCAGCGCGTTACGTACGTAATACGTGCTCTCGAAAGACAGTCCCAAATCGTCGACGACCAGAGCGATCGAGCGGCGGACCTGCTCGGGGCGTAATTGCTCGGGCGGTTGCGGCGGCGGCGCGGCCTTGTCGTTGGACTTGAGCGCAACTGTCGGCGGAGCGTTGGATGACTCGGCCTGCAAACTGACGTAGGAGAAGTTTTTGATCTGCTGCAGGCGTCCGTCCTCGTAAACCTCGAAGTCCTCAGGACCAAGATCGACGATCTGTTGGCCGCGACGATCTGTAACCACGGCATCAATCTGGACAAGGTTAGTCGTGATGCGCACGACTTCGTCGCTGCCGGAAAGGGGTCTTTGAGGCCTTGGCGGGGTGGGTGCGCCGGGTTGTTGACCTGCGACCGGGGTGAGCAGACTGCAGACCAGCACGAATGCGAGCAGAGACTGTAGCATTAAGCGACCTCTTGAAGAGTTACCAAGCTGGGGAGTGCACGATAACGCAATGCGGCAGACAGAATGTAAATGAGCTAGCTGCGCTCCTTCGATTTTGCTTTCTGACGCCAGGAGTTTTTGAGGACAGGGACCATTCGGCCAACAGACTACGGATCTTTGACTCTTCATGATCAGAACGGTTCACTTGGCGAGCCTGGAAACCTTACCCAGTCTTAAGGCGATTTTTTTTAGATTCGCCGTAAGTTCGATCACGGATTCGAGATCCTGCCTGGCATGGATTGCTTGATTAACCTCAATTGTGTTGGGTTTCTGAAAAAGGGGATTTGATACGAACCTCATTATTGTTCGGTCGAGAGTCATAAGTGCGGCTCGAAAGTCATTAGCGTTAGCCACATTCTGATCCACTGGGTCTTTTTCGAGATTCCCAGGATCAGGCAAGTTCAAATTGAATTTCAGTCGAGTGGCCTTTCCTCTTATTCGAGAAACCATATCCGACACGAATCCGTAATCCAGCGTCTCCCGTGCCCATGCCTCACCCATCATCTTATTATTCAGACCCTGCAAGTCTCGAAAATCTTCTCTAATCTGCTTTAGAACAATCAGCCGAGCAGGGTCAGAGTCATTCTTTGCGGGCAGAGGAGCAAGGAGAAGTTGCCGATCCATTTCTTTCTGTTCGATAGCGCGAACTGTGTCCCTTATTGACGGCCGGTTAAGGCCTCCCTGTGCATGAATACTTGCGGAGCAGGTTGATAGCAGGATGAGGGCTTGCGCTAAGAATACTAACTTCCTCAACCGATCTGAACTCGCAGCTTTTTGTGGGCTGTCCATAGGGTTCACCAACCTGGTTTTTGCTCTGTCAGGCGGGACACACGGTTAACCGCAAATGCCCGGTCTTACCGAGGCGAGCTGAAGTTCGTTGATTCTCAATTCTAAGACAAATGAACGTCCGATGGAATCTCTGCCGGCGTAAAGTGCGGCTTTAGATTTATTCCCGCAGACAAGCTTCAAACAAATCTAACAAGAGAAACTTCGATCTGAATTCTTTTCCACTGAAAAGCAAAAAGAGGTGGTGGACGGATCCACCACCTCTCGTGTTTTCATGCGAACCTCGAAACCGAGGCAGTTTAGAAGTTGAATCGCCCTCCCAACGCGATCACCCGCGGATGGCTGCTAAGGACCCTACCCGGATGCAGAAAATCTCCCGTTAGCGGAGCGACCTGGTTCAACGTCGTCAGACCCGTAGTTGAAACCGGATCTACCGTGTTTACCGAGCCCGGCACGTATTGCGGGTGGTTGAGAGCGTTGAAGAAGTTGGCGCTGATCTGAAACTTCTTCGAACCCTCTCCTAAGCGGAAATTCTTGAAGAGAGAGATGTCGAAGTTATTGATCGGCGGCAACCGGAATGTGTTACGCCCGAGGTTGGAAACGGCACCGTTCGCAGCCTGGATGTACCTGGCACTCGGGTTAGTCGCCAGGTAGCCAACGGTAGCACCGCCCGTATTGTGAAGCGCCGTTACCGCGCTTCCCACGCCTTCAGTACCGCCCGGGTTCAGTATGGCACGGTCGCCGGCGCTGTCGCCGTTCTGGTTGGCGTCGCTGCCGCTACGGATCGTCATCATTTCACCGCTTTCGTAGGTATAGGTACCGCTGACGTTAAAGCCGCCGAGCAAGGTCTTCGTCAGACCATTGCTCTTGTTGAACCACGGCAGCTCATAGATCCAGGAGGTCACAAAGCGGTGGGTATGATCCAGACCCGAAGTAGCACGCTCGGGACGGAGGTTCTGGAAGTCCTGCACCCGGCGCGGCGAGAGCACGGTCGAGAAAACCTCAGCCGTCGTGTCGTCAATCAGGTGGCTCCATGTATATGCACTGGTCAACTGGAAGCCCTTGCTAAAGCGCTTCGTAAGCTGCGCCGACCCCCCGTGATAGGTAGAGTTGCCATTCGAAAGGAACGCAACGACGTTGGACGTGAAGCCGGCGGCGCCGTAAACCGGGATTCGAGAAGGTCGCGCTTGAATTTGTGCCAGCGTCAACGTCAACGCGTCGAGTTGCGCCTGCGTCGGTGCGGTTAGGAACGTCGGCAGTCCCGAGAGGCCCTGCTCAGGCGCGACTTTGGCCTGGACGTTGATGCGGTTTTGAGTAAGCAGATGGACGCCTCGCGTACCGATATAGCGAAACTCCAACGACCAATCGTTATGGATTTGCCGTTGATAGCTGCCGGTCCAGGTGAGCGCATACGGCACCTGCTGATCAGGAACCCACGAACCAGTTACAGCACGAGCAGATGCGGCATCCGTGATTGGTGTAGGCGCGTCCGATAAGCCGCCACTTGCCAGGAAGCCTGTTGCTGGACAATAGGGAGCGCCCGGGCAGTCGCGCGTCTGCTGGAATTGAGGTGGATTCGACAAGATGTACAAATTGTCGAAAATGTAGTCATAGCCCATTGAGAAGCCGGCACGGATCGAGCTCTTACCACTTGAGCCGAAGATGCGACCAAGCATTCCACCTTTGTAATCGGGCGCCCAGGCAAAACCAACCTTCGGCGCGAAATTCTTGGTTTGAGCCTTCGGCGTGTTGAATACGAGCAGACCTGGCACCGAAGAGAGTGAATTTACGCTTTGTAGCTTGGCAGTTTTCGGTATCTCCTGGTAGGAGTAGCTTACGCCCAGGTTGAGCGTAAGGTTCGGCCGGATACGCCAGTCGTCCTGGGCAAAGGCGTACAGGATTTTCTGGTCACCATAATAGGTGCCGGCTCCCGCGTTACGCTCGGCAAATACCGGCTCAATGTCGGTCAGGTAATCCTGAAGGTCCAGGTATTCATAGTCACCGCGCTCGCGCTGGACAAAGTGTTGCGGCGAGATGATCTTGCGGAAATCGCCGCCAAACTTGAATGAGTGGGTGCCGGCTATGTAAGTCAGGTTGTTAACAACCTGATAGTTGTTTTCGATGCCAAACTGCGGTGCATTCCCATCCGGCCCGAGGCTTATCCCGAGGTCGTCCAACTCAATGTTTGGGAAGGAGTCAAGTCCCGGGAAAGTGAGATCTGGCACCGCCAAGTTGTATGACGAGCGGCGAAACCCGAGCCGGGTCTCGTCGATCAGGTTTGGGCTGAAGTTGTGAATCATCGTGTAGGAGAAAATACGTTGCTTCGTTGGGAAGGGGGTAAAGAAAACGGGCAGACTTGCGGCAGTATCAATACTTGAACCGTTGGTCATGCTGAAGCGGAAGTGGTGTTGGGTCGCGGTAGTTTGGTTGTAATCGAGATTGATAACCGCGTGATTCTGTTTGTAAAAGTTCGGCGCGGGAAACTTAATGTCTCCGACCGGTATAGCTCGCCCTAAAACATCAAGGAAGCCTTCGTTGGCTACCGGAGCTGCCGGCAGGAACTGAGTTAAAACAGCCAGGTTAGTTGCGGAGAGTCCGGGAATCGTGCCTAAGGTCGCAAAGCCAGCGGCCGTCGGCGCAGTGATGCCTGCAGCTCCCGCTGCGCTACCCGTTTGTAGTCTCTCGTAAGAAGTAAAGAAGAAAAGCTTGTCTCTTAGCTTCCAGAGATGCCGACCACCTTCGCCGAAACGCGGAAAAAAGACCGGACCACCTAAATTATAACCGCCACGGAAGAAGTCTGAACGATCCATAAACAGGTCGCCGTCAGCTCTATTACGAGTCGTTCCGGCCTGCTTCTTAATGGTATCGATAGCATTCAAGTAGCGGTTGCGGATACCACCATAGAATGTTCCGTGGAAATCGTTAGTGCCGCTCTTGGTGACCGTGATGAAATTGCCACCGTTGGACCGCGCAAACTCGGCTGAAAACTGGTTCGTGAGCAACGTGAACTCGGCGACGTCTTCGGGCGAGATGTAGCTTTGCGGGCCGGTTACTGCTTTGTCGTTATTGTCAACGCCGTCGAGAATGAAGTTGTTGTCGCGCGGGCGCTGACCGCCGACTGAACCACCCACACCGACGCCGATGCCGCCTGAACTCGTCACGCCCGGCGAGAGCAGTGACAGATTGTTAACGCCGGCCGTTGAGCCAGCGGGTCCTGCCGTGGTCTGCGCAAGCTCGACAACCTGCCTTGAGCTAAAGGCCTTGGAAAGATTGGCCGTGCTGGTGTCTACCAATTCCGTACCGCCGGCTGTAACAGTCACGGTTTCACCGACGGCTCCGAGTGACAACTGCGCGGGCAGGTCGTTGGCCTGGTTCAACTGGACCTTCACGTCGGTGAGCGTCAGCGTCTTAAAACCCGCCGCTTCAATCACGACGGAATAATCGTCGCCGACTGGCAAGTTGGTGAATTCGAATTGACCACTACCCGAAGTTTGGTCGGTATTCGAAACGTTAGTAGATTTCTTTGTGATCGTCACCTTGGCGTTAGGCACAACCGCGTTGTTCGGGTCGATGACGGTGCCACGCACTGTTCCGGTGGTGACCTGAGCGTGGGCTGCAAATACACACGCCAGCACGACGAGTGTCGCGCTTATCAGCTGTGTGAGTTTACGAAAGCTATTCATAAGAATCTCCCATCCTTTAGATTTAGAAGTCTGGTGGTTTGACACGGTGTCTCAATTTTTCAGCATGAAGGGGGGACATTAGTAATGTCCATCTCTGGCAACTATCGTTCCCACGAATCCATTGCCTGAATAGACCATGATCTGACCTACTTAACTGACTTAGCTGAGGCGAGTTACCTCATTTCCGAGAGACTCCGGGTCACCGGATTTGAAGCGGAGGTAAATCCAACTTCCGCAATGGAATTCAAAAAAATGGATAGGAATTTATGCGCACTGCAAGGTCACTACCTAAGAAGCTGGACCGAGAGTTCGAGCGACGCAGACATCGCTTTGTGCGGCAGCCCGCGAGCCGGAGAACGGGTGATGACTAGTATGAAATAGTTCATCACCGGGAAGCTCAAACCCAAAGTCAACGAACAGAAGAGTGGGTACCCGACCGAGGGAATGGAAGTTTCTGGGCTTTAGCTCACTTGGGAGCGCGAACCGAAGCGGCGCATAGCGCCGAAAGCGATAGCGCGGTTCAAGCGGCGAGTGCGGGGAACTGAGACGACGGATCCGAGGAGTGAGCGTGGAAACGATGGGAACCGCCGTGTACGGACCCCTACGCATGGTGGTGTGACAGGGAAAGCTGGTGACAGCCTACCTATATCGATATCTAGTGCAAGGAGAAAAGCAAATTTCTTCACTATCACTTGTCTCAAATCCAACCTGACTGTTGGAGTCAGAGGCTTCCGTTCGAAGAGTAACCGAAACTCGCTTCGCGCCAGCGTCGGCGTGATAAGCTTTAGTGCACTGATTGAAATTTGATACCAGAAGGAATTGACTTCTTTGTCCGAACGAATCTATCGCGATCCGGTCCATAACATCATTCGCCTTCGCACCGACACCGACGAAGGCGAGTTAATGATGCGTTTGATCGACACGCCGGAATTTCAGAGATTGCGTCGGATCAAGCAGCTCGGACTCGGACTCTACACTTACCAGGGTGCAGAGCATTCTCGTTTTACACACTCGCTGGGCGCGTTTCACTTGATGAGTCGAGTGCTTGATCGCCTCGCCGAAAAACATCTAATCAACGAGCAGGATCGCGCCGCCGCCCGCGCAGCCGCGTTGCTTCACGACGTGGGCCATGGATCGTTCTCGCACGTGATGGAAAAAGTGCTTGGCTTCCACCACGAAAAATGGACCGTCGAGGTTGTGCTCAGTGAAGCCACCGAG
>JBGPYG010000422.1:0-2858 GCA_041493085.1 Pyrinomonadaceae bacterium
AAACGAAGTCGAAAATCATTGCCGCACGAATATTGACGCTGAGCGCGCAGGCAGTGCAACGCTTACTTTTCCCTGCTCGACTTGAAGATCCTTACTTGCCCCCAGCCGCTCAACCAGCCGCATACCGTTTTGGAGACCGGCAGGAGCAACTTCAAACGTCATCGTTACCGGCTTGGTGTCGTTATTGATCGCCACCACCACAACCGCGTCCGTCGTTCTTCGCGCATACGCGTATTGCTGATCAGAGACGTACAGATTGACCAGCGCGCCTCGCTTGAGCGGCTCGAGTTCGCTGCGCAAACGCGTTAGCTTGCGGATGTACTCAAACAAATCCTCCTCGTCTCTGGTGCGTCCCTCGCGCGAGAAAGCATTTCGTTTGTCGCCGGGGAAGCCGCCGGGAAAATCACCGCGCGTGGTGGGCTCATCGGCGCCAGTCATCGCGATCTCATCGCCGTAGTAAAGCTGCGGCACGCCGCGGGTAGTAAGTAGAAAAGCATTCGCCAACTTCAGTCCGGCAAGCGTGGCGCCTTTTTCATTCATGAAGCGGCCATCGTCGTGGCCGCCGAGCAGCGTCACCAGAATCTCCGGATTGTTGTACAGATAATCCTTCGCGAGCGTCTTTGGAATCTCATCAAGGCGCTCCCCTTCAGCAAACGCGTGGCGAATCGGGTAGAACAGCGGAAAGTCGAGCAGCGAATCGAGACCGGAGTCTACTCCGTCGAAACGCACTCTACCGCCTTGGAAAAACGAGGTGTGAACTGTGTCGCCGTCTTTAACCTCGCCCACCACTCTGAAATTAGAAAACTCTCTTTTCAAAGCTGCGTTCCAATCGCGCCAGAAAGTGTTTGGCACATACTGCCACGTATCCATACGAATGCCGTCGAGCCCGGTAGTGCCAATCCACCACAGCGTATTTTGAATTAAGTAACGGGAAACCTCCGGGTCGTTTTGATTGAGATCGGGAAGGAAGTCGAGAAACCAACCCTCCATGGTCTGCTTCTTCAGGGTTGCGACCGCACGCTGATCGTGCAGCGTCCAGGTTTGGAAGACGTTGGCCAGATGATTCTGTCGGGTGCCGTTGAACCATGTCGGTGTAGGCGGATCATCCACCCAAGGATGATAAGGGCCGGTGTGATTCACGACTTCGTCCTGGACGATCTTGATTCCAAGTTTGTGCGCCGCGTTCACCAACTCACGCAACTTCCCGAGCGTGCCAAAGTGTTCCTCGACCGCGTAAAAGTCCTGTGGGTTGTAACCGTGAAAGCCCGTGCTTGGTTCATCTTCCTTGAGTTCGATTTGGTTCGGATGGTCGTAGTTGTCATACCAGGGCGTGAGCCACACAGCGGTGACACCAAGGTCCTTCAGGTATGTCAGCCGATCGATCACACCCTGGAGGTCGCCGCCATGGTAGTAGAACTTGTTCTTGCGATTGTAGATGCCGCGCGACTGGGGCGGGTCGTTGTTGGCCGTGTCGCCGTCGCTGAAGCGGTCGATCATGATCAGATACATTACGTCGGCGGGCGAGAAACCCTGGAAGCGGTTTGCCCGGCTCAACGGCGCGAGAATTTCAAACGCCGCCTGTGTGATTCCGTCTGCGGTTGTGATTTTTAGCTGCCGCGAGCCAGGGTTGGCACGGCCGTCAATGGCTACGTCAACGAACAGATACGTTCCGCGCTCGTTGGTTTTTGGGGCGCCCACGACGCGCAAGCCACGCCCGACAACCTGAACACGCGCGCCTTTGAGATTGCTTCCATGAATCAGCAGCCTTACTGGATTAACTGAACTGCCAGCCCACCAGCTTGGTGGATCAACTTTGAGGATCTGAGGAGCGCCGGTTTGTGCCGTGCCGCAAATGCTCCCGGAAATGAAGACAGCGAGAAGCAAGACCAGGCGTTTAGTTTGTGGGAATGGCATCTCTCGTAATATCACCAGCAATCCTCTCCAAATATCACCAGCAATCCTCTCGTAACGTCACCGAACCTCTCTTCACCAGCCGTTTAGAGAGCGCACTTGTGCGCCAGTGGTGGACAAGTCCACTTTCTAAACGGATTTAACGGAATCCGCTCAAGCGTCGGCGCTGGAGATGACCTTGGCTCGACCATACAGGTCAGTCAACTCTTTCAATCGCGTTCCGATTTCCTTCGTCAACGCGCCAGCTTTGCATCGCCAGGCCCAGTTCCCTTCAGTGCTGTTGGGAAGATTCATGCGCGCTGCGGTGCCGAGTCCCAGCACATCCTGCAAAGGCACAACTGCCGTGTTCGCGACCGAAACCAGCACAGCGCGAATGAAGTCCCAATTAATTTCCTTGCCTTCTGTATGGAGATACTTCAGGCAAAGTTCTCTTTCACGCTCAATCTGCTGCGCGTCGCGAGTTGACGCTTCGCCGGCTACGCTCGAAAACCAGCCGACCGCCGTGTCGTTATCGTGTGTGCCGGTATAGACAACAACATTCTTGTGATAGTTATGCGGCAGATCGATATTCTTAGTATCGCTGCTAAAACCAAACTGCAAAATGCGCATGCCGGGAAAGCCGAAATCGTCGCGCAATGCTTCGACATCGGGCGTGATCACGCCCAGGTCCTCCGCAATTATCGGCACCTCACCCAACGCCCCTCTAATCGCAGTGAATAGTTCCCTTCCCGGCGCCTCAACCCAGCGGCCGCGTTCCGCGGTCTTATCGCCGCCAGGTATTTCCCAACACGCAGCGAAGCCACGAAAATGATCGATGCGCGCGATGTCGTACGTCCCCAGTGTTGCCTGTACGCGCTCGATCCACCACTTGAATCCGTCCGCACGCATTCGCTCCCAGTTATAAAGCGGATTCCCCCAGAGTTGTCCGGTGGCGCTGAAGTAATCAG
>JBGPYG010000154.1:0-8144 GCA_041493085.1 Pyrinomonadaceae bacterium
AATGCGCGGCGAATAGTCGCCGCGCATTACGCCTAAACGCAAAGGGTAAGTTGTAAGGGGACGCCTCGTCTACTACTTCTTGTCGCTGCCCTCAAATATTGTTACAAGTGAACGGTCTTTGACCTTGTCGGCTCCGAGTAGCTTGACCTTCTTCATTTCAAATGCGCCTTGCTCCTTCTGCAAGAGAGTTAACCGGCCATGTCCCTTCCAGAATCCGGCTTCAAGAGTGACCTTGGCGTAGTAATCTTCCCCGGCTTTCATGTCGAGTTCAAACCCAGTCTGCTTGTCGCCCATCCTGCACGTGTGTTTGCCTGGTTCTAGCGTCACGCCGAAGTAGCGGCCGTTGTCCATCCGCGCTAGTTCTTTGTCGTCGCAATAGACGCTTGGCTCAAGACCCGAACCAGCAAACTGTTTGATCCGATAGAAGTAGATCGTTGCCTTCTGACTGTCCGTCTTGGATTGCTCGGAATCACCTGCCTTTACGTCTGTCGAGGGCTTGGCTTCTTGTTGTGGAGTAGGTGACTCAGTTGGCTTCGGATCTTGGGCATAAGCAAGCGCGGCAGTCGGAACTGCAAATGCCGCAATTAACGCGAGCTTGATGAAAACTCTCATTGAGGTATCCTCCTGTTTAATCTTTGAGAAGGTGGTCCGACCGAAAGAACCCTTAAAACAACAGTCCTAATGGCTATGGAGTCTTCTCAAGAGTCGCTTCAAGATTTATGGCTCCGCCAGCAGCCACGGTCATGGTGCGTTGCCAGGGTTTGAAACCTGATTTCTCTATAAGAATAGTGTGTTCTCCAGGAGTGAGCCGTAACGTGGAGGTTGTGCTTCCCACAAATCTTCCGTCGATTGTAATGTCACACGCATCGGGAGTTGACCTAACAAGAACTGTTGCGAGACCTGATGTCTCGTTGGTTGATCCTGAGGGCGGTTGAGGGGTACTGCTTGCAGAAGATACCGCTTCCTTGTTACCAAACTTAGCTGGATCCATCGGAGTATCTGCGGCAACAAACGCGGTGATTTCTGTGCCCTTTGGGAGGACAATGTTTTTGCCCTTTATGAAGAAAAAGAGAGGGGCGGCAGGAAAAAAGACTATCGCTGTTGCGACCACCGCGCCCGTCATGGCTCCTGTATGACTTCCTCCGCTTCCGCCTTTCACTGCTCTTAAAGAAACTTTGTCTCCATTAGCCAAACGGACATAATCAATATTGACGTTTAGTTTTCCCGCACGTCCAAAGCTTTTCTTAGTTCGTGCTTCCGTTACTGTGCCAATGGCTGTGCTACCTTGGGGTATCACAACAAGATTACCAACCTTGATGTCTTCGACCACTTCAAAGTCAACTTTGTCATTCAGCTTCGCTGTAGCCGATGAGATGGTTTGCGCAAGACGGAGTCTCACAGGTGTATCTTCTGCGAGAAAACTGGACGATTCAGGTTTATTGGGGGCAGCCGCTTGCTGTTGAGTTTGTGATACAGCTCGGTTGAAATTGTTCGTGACAAGAATGGCTGCTAGAAGGCTAAGGGCAATGAGGTTCTTTCGCATGCTGCGGCTCCTTTTGTGGAAGAGAGGAGTCCTGTGCCCGGGTGAACGCCCGTACAGGGACAATCAGGCCTTCTGTTTTCCGCAGTCTTATCAAAGGCACGTGGCGGGAGCGACTACTGCACTAAACAGAAACTGCTTCTTTCTCTTGTTCTTCGACTAGATACGGCGAGACAAGCACAGGCTTCTCATCCGAGTCTTCGGCGAGGACGGCCTGAATAATCGGCAGGCTCAACGAATGCTTCCTGGAGATTCCCGGCACGTCGTGGCCTGCGGCATAGACTGCATGGCGTCCGTGTTCTTCATACCATTCGCCAAGGTTCGCGGTCTTGTGCATGTTCTCGATAATTTGCCGCCAACCTACGCCCGTGTTGTAAGCGCAGAAGGAAATCTCGCCCTCCTGCGTGCCGTAAGGAATCACGCACATCTCGGTGCGGCGGAAATCATAGTTGAAGAGGTCCTGAAACCACATGCCCTCGACGCAGAGTACGCGCCAGATGTCGTTGGGATCGTCCTGGATTCCGGCTGCCTTCATCCGATCGTTGCGGTCGGAGCTGGAGTTTGTCGATGACGGTTTGAAGAGATTCAAAATCTGCGAAATCGGGAATCCTGCAGGCGCTCGTTCGGCGTTGAAGTTTCGCAGGATCGCCATGCCAAGCTGCGCATAGGAAAGCTTCTTGCCGCGCGCAGTGTCGGTGATGGTGCCGACGTCTTTCATGAATTGCTCGTAATCGAAAAACTCAAACAACGACGTAAACTCGCCGGTCTTGCGGTTGACGACCATCAAGGTGAAGATGCCGCAATTCGGGTGACAATTACAGGAAGACCAACCCCAGGGCGCGTCTGCTCCTTGCAGCATGTCCATCACGCTGGTGAATGCCGAGTAAGAGGAAAGCGGATACCAATCACGCAGCGGTTGCAATTGTCCGCGCAGCTGATCCTTCAGATCATGAGTCATGCCGGCGAGGGTGTAACGCTGCTTGATGCGCAACTCGTCGGAAATGTCTTCGTCGCGGCCGGTGAACGAAACCGGTTGGAACGCAATCGTTTGCACCTTGTCGATATTCTTCGCGGCGAAATCAACGATCGCGCCGATGCCATCGTTATTGATGGTGTTGACGATTGTCGTCACCAGCGTGACCTTAATCCCTACGCTCGCGAGGTTTTCAATCGCCTGCTGTTTCACATCAAACAAGTTGCCCACGCCGCGGTGTCTGTTTTTCTCTTCGCTGACGCCGTCAAACTGAAGATACACGCCGTGCTGTCCCGCAGCCTTTGCTGCTTTGCAAAACTCAATGTCTTCAGCGAAGCGTATGCCGTTTGTTGCGGCCAAAATTCTGTAGAAGCCGACTTTCTTCGCGTAAGCGACGGCCTCAAGATAGTAAGGCGAAAGCGTAGGCTCGCCGCCGGAGAAGAGAATAATGATCTGGCGCTTTGGTTTAAACGAAACTGCGCGATCCAGAATCGCCTTCGTATCTTCATAGGTAGGCTCGTGAACATAACCAACCTGGTTTGCATCCATGAAGCAGGGATTGCACATCATGTTGCAGCGGTTGGTAAGGTCTACGGTTAAAACGGCGCCGCGACCAAACTTGATGTTCGATGTTCCGTGATGATGCACGTGCTTGTCTTCGGCAGCGCGAAAGTCGCGCCCGAAGAAGAGCGATTCGATGCGCTCGAGGAACGCCGGATCAGTTGCCATCACGTCAACAAACTCGCCGTGCTTCGGGCAAGTCTTGCGCATGACCACCTGTCCATTCTCTTCAACTATCTGAGCTTTGATTTCGCCCGGATGCTCATTCATCAACGACTCGAGCGTGGTTTCGCCGCTGATGACGGCGTCGCGAACTTCCTTGACGCAACGCGGGCAAAGACTGTCGGTCTCGCGTGGAAAGCCAAGCGGCGGCGAGGTGCGCTCGTAAGACTTCAGCAGTGGTCCCGGAGCCCACTTGGGGCTGATCGCCTCGCCCTCAGGCAGCAGGGCGTTTACTGACTGAAAAGCCTTCCAGGCCACGTCTGAAAGGTTTGAAAGCAGCTTGGAGCCTTTTACCCCGGTGAGCTTGCCTTTGTCTGATTCTCCGCGGCGGAACTGATCGCTAAACAATAAACCTTCTCCTCACGGCGCCTGGATTCCCAAGCGCCTCAATCATCAATAAAAACGCGCTTATTTCTAAATACTGCCGGTTTCGACACAGAATAATACCGGCAATTTCCAACCGCGTCATGATAGTTGGTCTCATGTGGCATGGCAAGGCAAAAGGCAGCAGTCCGTTTGAGTGACCAAGGGCCAACTGGTCTTGCTACAGGCGTTTCCCGGACCCTTGGGAATCAGCAATTTAAGGATCACAATCCCCCCGAGTCTCAATTAAAAAGGTGTAATATCAGCGCCTTCACTGGTCGGGATACCTGGCCATACCTTATTCTGAGCAGCTAATCCATGTCTGAGACGAAATTATTTACTATCTCCGAGCTTGCCGCGCACGTGGGGGGCCGACTGATCGGCGACGGGAGTATTCATGTCGAGCGAGTGGCGGATGTTGGCACGGCCGGACCGGGTGAAGTCGCCTACGTCGAGGATGAGAAGTTTTTCGAAGCCGGAAAATCCAGCCAGGCCACCTGCCTGATCGTTTCCCCGGAATTTGTCGCATCCCTCAAGGACCTGACAATAGAACATAAGTTTGGGCCGGCGCTGATCGAAGTGGCAAAACCCAAACTCGCCTTCGCTATAGTTGCCGCCTTACTGCACCCGCAGAAACGTCGTGAGCCTTTCGTCCACGCTTCAGCGGTGATTGCGGAAACCGCCGATGTTGACCTGACGGTTTTCGTCGGCCCGCATGTTGCGATAGGGGAAAGCACTCGAATCGGATCAGGCACGCGCATCGAAGCGGGCGTGGTCATCGGCGACCACGTGCGCGTAGGTCGCGACTCGGTGCTGCATCCCGGCGTGACGCTTTACGGCAACGTAACGATTGGGGATCGCGTGATTTTGCATGCGGGCGTCGTAATCGGCGCTGACGGTTTTGGCTATGTGCGCGGCGGCGATGAGATGCGCGGCTATCACAAGTTTCCGCAGTTGGGAACGGTGGTGATAGAAGACGACGTTGAGTTGGGGGCGCATACTTGCGTCGATCGCGCCGCTCTCGGGCAAACACGAATCGGACGCGGGACGAAGATCGACAATCTCGTCCACGTAGGACACAACTGCGACATCGGTGAACGCGTGATTATCGCCGCGCAAACCGGCATCAGCGGCAGCGTGATTATTGAAGACGACGTGGTGATTGGCGGTCAGGTTGGTTTTGGCGATCACATACGCGTGTTGAGCGGCGCGGTAATTGGTTCAAAAGCGGGCGTGCTTCCCGGCAAGATTGTCAGGCCCGGAGTGTGGTGGGGAATTCCGATTCAGCCGCTCGATGAATATAAGCGCTTGAATGCGCACCTGGGTCGTCTGCCGCAAATGAGGGAAGAAATCAAAGAACTGAGAAAGCAGCTAGACGAACTCAGGAAAGATCAGGTTGATTGACCTTCCTCGGAGTCAGTCATTTCTCGCGATGTTTCCTCAGTTCGCAGTATCAGTTGTTGCAAGTTTTTCAGCAACCATGAGAACTCCCTGATCAGAGCTTCACCCTCAACCAGCCTGCGCAGCAGGCGGTAGAATCCTAGCCCCTGGCGAGGCTTTGCGAGCCTGGGGAAAGGTAACCCAACCAAAACAATGAGCCTGCGTAGCAGGCGACAGAGGTGAAGAAATGTCATACACAAATCTCCTCTATCACATCGTGTACGCGACAAAGGAACGCGCACCATTAATTACGAACCTGCTGCGTCCCAGATTGCACGAATATCTTGGAGGCATAGTTCGCGGTTTGGGAAGCATTCCAATTGAAATCAACGGAGTGTGGGATCACGTACATTTACTGGTGAAGTTACGTCCGACAATCTCGGTGTCAGAGTTCTTGAGCAAGTTGAAATCAAACTCTTCAGGTTGGGCGAAACGACAAACCAGGGGCCGCTTTGCGTGGCAAACCCGCTATGGTGCTTTCACGGTAAGCGAGTCTCAAGTTGACCCTGTCAGGCTGTACATTCGCAATCAGGAGAAGCATCACCAAAAGATGTCTTTTGAAGAAGAGTTCAAGGCTTTACTAAAGGCACACAAACTCGACTTTGATGAAGCTCATTTGTGGGGATAGCTTTCTTTAAGCCTGGTGCAATCAGAGATAGTTTAGCCCAGGGGAAAATTCTGTCGCCAGCTTCGCAGGCTCAGATGTTTTCCCACCATGACTCTTAGCTCCAGAGGAGCAAAGTATTTATAGAATCGATTAGTGTCATCTTGCCAAGTTTTTTGCATCGAGAGTCGAAGCGATTGGGCTGCGGAATTCTTGACTACGCCACCCGAGGAGCATATCGTTACTGAAACCCCCCTCCGAACAACAGTTGCGAACAAAGGGTTGGCGCTTTGAATTTCAGAACCCTTCGCCAAAGGAAAATCTCATGAGTCCTCAACAAAGAACCGCTGTATCGCTTACCAAAAGGCTGCTGCTGTTGATCATCTTCGGCGCAGCTTCAATCTTCCTAATCAAAGCCATCTACGCTTTAGGAACGGCCCAATCGCCGGAATCCTCCGGCCAGGAAAGAAAAATTAAGACGCGAGATTTCAAAGATATGCCCGTAGCTCTGGTTGAGGTTAGAAATATGGAATCTGAGACCTGGTATGAGGACTTGGAAATTGAGCTTAAGAATGTTTCAAACAAGCCAATTTACTTCCTAACTGCCTACCTGGAGTTTCCTGATGAACAGCTTTCCTGGGGGACCTCTGGAGTTCACCTAAGCTGGGGAGACCCCAAGAAACTGGACGATCGCAGATTTGCCGATTCTGACGCTGAGCACGTGGACCCCGGTGAAACTTTTGTAGTTACCATTCCAAAAATGTATATGAAGGGCCTGAGCGCTAAGCAGAGGTTGCGCCCGCAGGTAACGAAGAATCTCAGGCTTTGGTTTGAGAAAACTTATTTTGGGGACGGCACTGGGTTTGAATCAGAGGGTAGGTGGCGGGACTTCAGAGGAAACGATCCGCCACCCAAGCCGGATAAGAAGCATCATTCAAGAAGGCTAAGCGGAATAAAGCGAAGTCATTCAACCACCTCCACCCCGGAACCAATCTGCGGTGGAGGTAATTGTTTTAGGTGGTGCCTAATGAGCCGGGGCCATCCTCGTGTTATGGTTGCTTGACTTTCAATGCAACATCATCTCCCGACGCGCCGTGTAGTGTCTTGGGACAGCAACGGTTTGATTGTGATGGTGATGGTTTAGACGAGTGCTACAACGAGTTCATTGACGACTCGTCTTCATGCGAAGGCGCGACACCAACTCCCACACCTACACCTTCGCCGAGTCCTTCGCCTTCACCCACGCCGGCGTCTTGTCCCGAAACACTTCCAGAGTACTGCCCGAACGGGGTTCCAGCGGATGACTGCACATGGGATAACCCTCCGGGTGTCGAGGACGGGTGCCAACCTCTTTATCATCGAGAGGGAGTTTGCTGCGTTCCCGATACTTGCGAAGGAACCCTGGGGGCGGCTGAGTATCAAGAACGGCACAATAACTGTATGAGTCTTGGGGGCGCAGTCTGGCTTAATTATCCGTTGTGCCGATGCTCTGATCCGTCGCCAATAGTGATAGACGTGTTGGGGAATGGCTTTAACTTAACCAGCCGCACTGACGGGGTGATGTTCGACATCAATAACGATGGTAGGAGCGATCGGCTTCCGTGGACCAGTGGAGGATCGGACGATGCATGGCTCGCCCTGGATCGCAACGGTAACGGCACTATCGACAACAGCGCGGAGCTATTCGGCAATTTCACGCCACAGCCGCCTTCCGCAGATCCCAACGGGTTCATAGCTCTCGCTGAATACGATAAACCCGAGAACGGCGGGGATGCCGACGGTCTGATAAAGCAGAGGGATTCTATCTTTTCGTCCTTACGTTTGTGGCAGGATACAAATCACAACGGCATCTCCGAACCAACCGAGTTACACACGTTACCGGAACTTGGCCTCAAGGTTTTGGACTTGGACTATAAGGAATCAAAGCGTACAGATCGATATGGAAATCAGTTTCGCTACCGCGCCAAGGTGAAAGACATTCACGACGCGCAACTCAGTCGCTGGGCGTGGGATGTGTTTCTTGTAAGCTCGCAGTAAGAAGTAATAAAAGACCAACTAACGATTAGGGCTGTTTCCAGTCTCGCAGAGCATCCAGAACTTGCTCGGCGGCTCTTTGTGAAGCGCCGCCCTCGCCAAGCTGATTGGCCACCTCGCGCAAACGCTCGCGCGCATCCTCGTTTCGTTTCTGATCGAGTAACAGGAGCAACTCGTTTGCCAGTCGCTCGCCGTTCAAATCATCCTGCATCAGTTCAGTTGCCACGCGTTCGCCCGCTACTAAGTTCACGAGACCGTAATGGTCGGTGGTTATCAAACGTCCCAGCGTGTGCCAGTTAATCGCCGACTCCTTGTAAACGATCACCATTGGCGTCTCCAGCAGTGCGGCTTCCAAGGTCGCGGTGCCGCTCGCAATCGCCGCCACGTCAGAAGCCGCGAGCGCTTCG
>JBGPYG010000063.1:0-12378 GCA_041493085.1 Pyrinomonadaceae bacterium
AGTTAGAAATGCTGCCTGAACCGCGAAGCAAAGAAGGATCAGGACACGCTGTTGAATCTTTGGCCGGTCGCTACCGCTCTCGGTTCTGATACCCGAGGATTCGCAACCACCCATGTTGCACTTCAAACTTGAATCCACCAGCTACCGAAGACCGGGGCGACTGTGCCTCTCTTTGGAGTGCGGTGACAAGTCACCGCACTCCAAATTAATCAAACTTAACGAACCTCTTGTTTATCCAGCCGCGGTCGGAGGTAAACGGATCGATCTTGGCGCGTCCGTGCTCCAACACCTGGATCTCATACCAATTGTCGCCCGTCGACAGAACCTTTACACGCGAGCCTGCCTCGGCCAGTCCGATGGCTGGCTTGGTCGAACTCGCGTCCGGCCGGAGATTCACATCCGTTGTTGTAACACCTTCTCGGCCGATTACAAAAATGTCCGACAGCAGCGGCAGGTCAACAAAAGGATTCCAGTGTGACGTGACATACTTGTGTGTAGCCAGCAACATTCCGGCGAAGAGGATAATCAACACCGCTGCCACCAGTAACGGACGCATGCGACGAGGGCTAACCTGCCGCCGCTGATGTCTCGAGCGCTCGGCAATGGATTTTCCATTGCGAGCTTGATCGGGTAGAGCCGCAATCCTCGCCCTCGCTGACGGGCCGCGCTGAATTTCTTCGCGCCACTTTGCTGACGGGGCATTTGTCTGGATCACACTTACCGGCACGACAATCTTCGGCCGCCTCGCGGCAGCGGCCTCTGCATAAGGTGTTGTAGGTCCGGATGGATATGACTCTGGAACCGGCGGCGCGTTTACCGGCTGGAAACGAGGCTGCGGTGGCGCTTGTGTAAACTCCTCGGGCTCGATCGACAGATCCGAACTCGGCCTTCTTCTTCCTTCGTCGTGATTCTCCACGCCAACGCCTTGCAGTGGTCTCGTAGGGGGAAGCGTGGCGTCTGCGAGGTCATCCCAGAACTCCTGCACCGTCTGGTAACGGCGGTCGGGACGAATCTGCGTGGCCTTCTCCAGGACGCGCAGCACCGGCGCTGACCAGTAATAATTCCTTACGGCGGCCGGCATTTCCTGTATCGCATGTTGGGCGAAGCGGCGCGGCGACTCGCCGGCGAGCAACGCATAAGTTGTCTTGGCGAGCGAATAGATGTCAGCCGCAGGCGTCAGGTGTTCGCGGCCGGCGGCGATCGCGCCAAGGTCCAACGAACCGGTCTGCACCAAGGGATTGTGTTCCGGCGCTGAGTAGATATTTGTGCCCACGCGAGTGATGGCGCCCTCGGTGGCTTCCAAACGCGCCACACCGAAGTCGGCGATCTTGACGATTTGCCGATCGGCTGTCAGCAAAAGGTTCTGTGGCTTGATATCGCGATGAATCACGCCACACTCATGCGCGTAGGCCAAGCCGGAACAAACCTGCTCGAGATAAAAAAGAGTTTTCTCAATTGGCACAGGCTTACTGCGTGAAAGCGCTGCGAGGTCGCCACCGGAAAGATACTCAAGCACGATGTAGTGAAAGGTAGTGCCCGCAAGATCGATTGCGGTGCCGTGGCCCAGCCGGCTGATGATATTAGGGTGGCGGACGCGATCGAGCGCGACGGCTTCGTTTTGGAAGTTGGCAATCAGCGTGTGTTCGAGTTCTTCATCGGGCGCGTCCTGCAAAAACATATTCAGCGCCTTGATGACCACTGTCTCGGGAGCGCCGTCGGACGCGGCGTTGTCGCGAGCAACGTAGATCTCCGCGTAGCTGCCGCGTCCCAGACACTCAGTGATGTCGAAGCGCCCGTCGAGCCTGCTTTGTTGTAGCTTGAGTTCTGGCATCAGTTCGCGCTTAACCTTGCCTGGCGCTGTCCTCCCCTGTCCTCAAATGCTTGCCAATCCCGCTCGAGCATCTTCGGCAACGGCCAGGGAACAGACCTAAGGGGAAAGGGAAGGGGAGCTTAAGGGAGAAGGGGCCGGCGAGGGCTTACGCATCACTTCGTCAAAACGTGCCTGGGCGGCGGGCCTGTCTTTCTCTGACTTCAACGCAACCGCCGCGAGCCCCAGGGTTGCTTCTTTTTTAAGCGTGGCGTTCGCCTGCGGTGAAACGAGGTTAGCCCTGGCAATAGTTGCCTCGAACGCCTTCAGCGCTTCGTCATTGTTACCAACAAGCAGCGACGCGCGGCCGTAGAGATAGAGAAACTCTGCGTCCGTCGACTCCAAAGGATTCTGAATACCCTGCCGCGATAGTTCACTCTTCAACTGCGTTGCCAGCCACGCGTTGGGATCGTTATCCACTTCACGCCGGCTTCTTTCAAACTTCAAGAGCGGATCATCCCCGACCACCGGAGAGACCGCAGGCGATGGCTCCGCGATGGATGGGTTGGTTTGGTCGAGGTAAGGTATCGCACCTTTGTATTTCCTGCCCCCGTAGAAAGCTGCGCCAACCACAGCCAGGAATAGAATAAACAGAAAGAACCGGGTCATGGTTCTTTCAACACCACTCTTTGGTGCGGTCCGCTCCGACACGTCCAGCCGATTCTCAATGGCATTTGCGTCTTGAGTTTCCTGCGTGGCTCCATCTTGAACATTCGCCGATGGAGCATCCGACCAAAGAAAGTCCGAAGCGGGAAACGCTTTGCGAGAGGCTGGTAGAAGACTGCCAGCCGGATCAGAACGCGTGCCCAGCATTGTTTGGGCGCCATCGCCGGCTGGGGGAATCGGTGTAGTCTCCGGTGAGATTGTCTTCTCTAAATCTTCCTGGCGCTCCGTCGCGGAAATCGCCGAGCCCACGCGCACCACAACAGCCGTGAGGTTATCTTCTGCGCCGCGCTCATAGCAGAGCCGCTTTAATTCGCCGCAAAGCGTGGGGAGATCGTCGTAAGTAATTAGGAGCTTGCGTAACTCGTGATCCGGAATGTGCCGCGTAATACCATCCGTGCAAAGCAGGAATTCCGTGCCGTCATCAACTTCGATTACCTTCATGTCAACTTCGACAACGTTCTCGGCGCCAAGTGCGCGGCTGATAACATTCTTGCTGGGATGATGTGCGGCCTGTTCAGCAGTCATGCGCCCGGCGCGCACTTCTTCCTCAACCACCGAATGATCTTCGGTCTCGCGCAGGAGTTGGCCCGCGGGCGTTAAGCGATACAAGCGTGAGTCTCCGACGTGTCCGATGGTGGCAACATTGCCCTTGATATGGAGTCCCACGATAGTAGTGGCCATCATCGAAAACTTCACGTGGTCCTGCGCCATCTGGTGAATGGAAGCATTTGCACGCTGAATAGCGAGCTCCATCAAGTCTTCAATGTCGGCGCCTTCAACCTGGTGCCGAAACGCCTCATCGAGCACTTCAATAGCCGTCTGCGACGCAACTTCGCCCGCCTCTGCCCCACCCACGCCGTCGGCTACTGAAAAGATTCCGCGTTCGCCGTCGGCGAGAAAAGAATCTTCGTTGAGCGGGCGCTTTTCGTTTAGTCCGCGATCAGTTACGGCCGCGGATTTCACAGCGGGAGCGCTGTTTGGCTGGCTGCCTGGTTGATTATTGGGCTGGCTCATTCGACCGCCTCCAGTTTCAATTCCGAGCGTGGCGTGCTACGAGGTCCCCTGGCAAGCATGGTGTCGCGCGCATTTCGATGGGAAAAGGCCATCAGCATTCCTAACATGGCAAAGCTGGTAATGAGGCTAAATCCGCCATGGCTAACGAACGGTAAAGTAATTCCAGTCATCGGTAAAGCTCGCAAAATGCCTCCCATGTTGACGAGTGCCTGAAAACCCACAAAGGCTGTTAGGCCGGCGGCGCACAGTTTAGTAAACATATCACGCGCGTCGAGGGAAGTACGAACACCTGCGATTACAAAAATGATGATGGTGAGAATGACTATCACGCCGCCTGCCAACCCCTCCTCTTCCGCGATGGCGGCATAGACGTAATCAGAATCGGCGATGGGGATCACTTCGGGATAACCAAGTCCCAACCCTCTGCCCGTGTTTTTGCCAGAGGCGATCCCAAAGATAGCTTGCGCAGGTTGAAACGCAAGCTTATCAAACCATACATCTGTGTTTACGATCTTCTGCATCGCGGGACTCTGCTCGGCAAGTTGTTTCAGTTGCGGGTCCTTGCTAACCGCGTCGTTGAAGTCTTTCTTCCACCATGCGACTTCCGGCGACGGTGGATCAAAGCCATCAAGCCACAGATGAAAGCGCTGCTGAATGCGCGCCGGCAGCATCGCTTGAATCGGCCGCGCGACCGTTGGCAAGAGAGGCACCTTCTCCTGCACATCTCTTGGTAACGCCCCCACGACCAAAATGGTGATGACAACGAGAACCGAGCCGACGAACAAAAGCAGTTGCGGCCAACGTCTCACGGCGACGAGATAAAGGGTCGTGTACGCACCGCTGAAAATCAGCATCTGCCCAAAGTCCTTCAGCGCGAAGAAGGGCACAAACGGCAACATTCCCATTACCAACAGCGGGACGATGTCGCGCGCCCGAGGAATGCCCCAGTAAGTCTCGGCAAGGTCCTTGTAACGCGCGGTCAGTATTCCGGCGAAGCCCAGGAGAAAAGGAATCTTCGAAGGCTCCCAGGGCGTCATATTTCCCAGGGCCTTGCCGGCACTCGAGGTTACGACGGCGGCAGCTAACGGAACCAGCGTTAACAGCACAATGATAAAACTGTTTCTTTGAATCCAAAGCAGGAAGCCATCGCGCACGCAGAATGAATAGGCCAAACCGAAAGCGATGAACGAGAGAATCGGAATCCAGGTGTAGCTCGAGGTTAGGGCATTGCCGAGAGTGTAATTTGACGGGCGCTTGGGAAGTTGATCGACGTCGATGGCCGCAGCCGGAGTTGGCGGCAAACCCATCAGTTGTTTTTTAACTGGATCGTAGTTCTCGATGATGTAGCGTGTGCGCAAGGCTTCCATCTTGGCCTGCCGTGCCTCTGCCTTGTTGCGAGCGTTGTACTCAGGATCGCTGTAAAGCCGATACTGAATCAGCATGCCGACCGAGAAGAGCATGATGGCCGCTGTAAACAAAATCCAGTTGCCGCGGTATCTCATGACCCGTGACAACCACATCACGAGGATAAACAGCGGCACAAACATGAACAGATCGCGCACTGCGCCGATAACCGAGGTTTCATACCCACGCAGCAGAGCCGCGCGATGTATGCCCCAGTAGCCGCCCACCTCAAGGATGAGTAGCAGTAGAATGATGAATAGATGTGACGATGCGCGGTTCTTCATTTCAGCTTAGTCAGTTGTCAGTAGTCCGTGGTCCGTTATCTGTGTCGCTCAATTCTCCCAACGGCTACGCCGTCTGATGTGCGGAAGGTCTATGACTGTCTATGACCTTCCGTCAGCGTCTACTTAGATCCTGGGCTACGCCCCCTTGCGGGCGTAGCCCGCGAAACTATTTGACTGGCTAACGGTCGGGCATAGCCGCGACCGCACATCAGACGGCATAGCCGAAACGGAACCCTGCCCTTGTTCATGCTCACCGGTCTGCATCCTCAATTCAATTCGGCGTTGGGGTTATCTCAGCGCCGCGGCGTTGCGGTAGCGCGCGGTTGGCGTCGCGTTCCTTGTTGACCCCTTTGAGCGCCAGGTTGGTTAGCAGCCACTTTGAAATAACCAAGGTCTTTCGCCTTCATCACCAACGCTGCCGCGATCGGCGCTGCCGATTTTGAGCCGTAACCTCCGCCTTCCACAATTACCGCTATCGCAAGCTGAGGCCGCTCCAGGGGCGCGATGCACAAGAACCAACCGTCGATTCGCGGATGCTCTTCGTCCATGATCGTCTCTTCATATTCGCGAATGATGTTTCCCTTGTTGTCCTTCTCGACCCGGTGCCTGGTTTTCACGCCGCCTGTTTTAGGATCATAAACCGGTTCGATTTTCTGCGCCGTTCCTGTTTTACCGCCAGTGTTAATGCCTGCTGCTTTAACCGGACCAAAGACGCCTCGCGCCGTACCTCTTGGCCCTCCGGTCACGAGCCCCATTATCCCGCGCAGCGTCGCAGCCACTTGCGGCGTCATCACCTGCTTGAAGACTTCCGGCGGCCGCTCAAATTCGATCTTCGGCTTCATCAGCCTGCCGTCCATGTTGCCAATCGCGGCGGCGGCCAGCGCCATCTGAAACGGTGTCATCTGACCAGCGTAACCCTGGCCATAACCCATCAACGCCAAATCGTATCGCGTAACCTGCTTGCCGGTAACTATCGTCGCTTCTCTGGGCGCGAGCGCGCGCTTCACGGCGTCGGTACTGGCATTCCAAATCTCCGGTTGCTTTCTGCCGCGCAAAGCTTCAGCAGGCGTGTCGTAGGTGCCGATGCCGAGCAGTTGCGCCGCATGCTTGAGGCGTTCCGCGCCAAGCTTCACACCCATCTGCGCGAAGTATTGATTGCACGAAACTTCATAGGCAGTGTCGATCCCAATCCGGCCGTGCACTTCGCCCGCCCCACCATCATCGAAAATCACGTTTGCGCCCGGCGCCGCGTAATAACCACCACCGCTGCACGTAAACTCAGTGCTTTGTTCACCCGCGAGGAAAGCCGCAGTCATAGTTACTGTCTTAAAGGTGGAACCCGGAATGTAGTAAGCGCCCAGTGCGCGACTCACTAATGGACGATCGCGCTGGTTAGCTTCGAGCTTTATCCAGCTGGTTTCATCGTCGACTTCCTTAAGGCTGTAGGAAGGCTCGCTGTAAAGCGCGAGTACGTCGCCGGTTTGTGGATTCAGAACCACGACCGCGCCGTGTTTGCCTTTCAACTGATCGACAGCCGTTTGTTGCAGATCGCGATCGATCGTCAAGCGCACGTCTTTGTTGCCCTGGAACTCCACAGACTTTCCCTTCACAACCTCCAGCGCTTCCGGCAAGGCTCCGCTTTGAATACCAAAGAGGGCGCGCTCGAGTCCCGGGTCGCCCCGGTCAGAGCCGAAGATGTGCGCCATGGCTTTGTCCATCGGATAGTCTCGATAAATGTTGCCGCTGGAATCACGACGGTAAAGCGCCAGCGCGTTTTCGAGTTTGCCACTGCGATCCAGTATCCAGCCGCGCAAAGTCGATTCCGAAAGGCGGCGATTGCGCAAGTCTTTATAGCTCAGCTCCTGAAACTTTTCGTTCCCCTCCGGCGCGTAGCGTGTCCAGTAGATATGAAAGCCGAAAACAGCCACTGCCAGCAGTACGAAGAGCCAGCGGAGGGCGCGCAGACCGCGATTCGTTGAAGTTGATCCGAGCCGGCGCCTGACTTCCGGCGGCAGATCAGCGGGAACCGCAGCGGCAACCGACACTCCGCGGCGACGATTTAGAAATAGCGAAATTAGTAACAGCAGAACTATGAGCAGGAGTCCGCCAAGATAGATGAGAGTAAGCAGGGCGGGTGTTCGCTCGGGAATCTGGACAGCTACCTGTCCGGGCGTTGGTGATTGAAGTAGAAACAGGAACGACATTGTTGACGATTCGTCCAGTCGGAATCCGTTCATTCACTCTTGCGGAAGCGCACCTCGACGTCGCCAAAACCGACGACATCCCCGTCTTCGATCTGGCGGGCTTCGCCGTACGCGATGCGGCGCCCGTTTACAAAAGTCCCATTTGTCGATCCCGTATCGGCGACCAGCAGGGTGCCCTGTTGGTTCATGGTGAGCGCCGCATGAATCTTGGAAACGCTGGCGTCGTTCAAAGCAAGCTCGTTATCTGACACGCGACCAACACTCAGCCGTCTGCCGCCAGGTTTCAAAGCTAAAGAAACCTCATGCGCCTCATTGCGAATCGTCACGCGAGCTATCAAGTTAACGTCCGCGATTTTTTCAAATGGGCTGCGGTGAGGAATTTCCAACTCCCCCGCGCGTTTCGCTTCGTCGATTTGCTTCAGCTCTTCTTCAAACTCGCCAAACGTGGGATCGACTGAGATGCCGGTAGTAAAAATATCAACTTCTGTTTCGACTTTCATCGTGGCCATCGTCCGGTAACGATGATCGTTTATGTGATCTATCGCGGCTGCGAGAATTTCGTGCTCGAGATCTTTTATGATTTCAGGCGGCGCTTCTGAATGTGTGCCCCATTCCACCTTCAGCTTCAAGTGATGCGGAGCAATGCGACCCTTGCGCCCTTCGTCGCGCACGCGTTCATCGATTAGCTTCTTCATCCTGTCGATGAGCTGCGACGTTGTCAGCCCGCCCTTCGGCGCCACTGTGCGTCCAAACTTCCGATCAACCACGTCGCCCATGCTCTCAAGCACGCGCCGCAGGAGTCGCTCCGGGAGTGCTTCCTCGCGTTTCTTGCTGGTGCGCGGCTTTTGCTCTTCAGTCATTGACTTTGATACGAATCCCAAAACCTGCTGGTTCGTTTGTAACGCAAACTATCGGTTTGCGGTACGTTGCAAAAAAACGCAGTCCAGCTTGACTGCGCAGTGCGAACAACTTAAAAACTTGGAAGCGCTGCTATTCTAACTGAAAGCGTTTCCCGTTAGTAGGGCCAAAACCCATTGCCGGGCGACTGCAGGGTGAAATCTGATGTAAGAGCCTACCGGCGCCGAATCGCGGCCACTCGGTTCGACCAAACAAATGAGAGAAGACAAGAAACGGTTAAAGAAGAACTACCAGCAGCATCCTTGTCCGATGGGTGTTTTTCTGATACGAAACAACCTCACCGATAAGGTGTTTCTCGGCGCCGGCCTGGATCTGCATGGGATTATTAACCGGCACAAGTTCCAACTGAAGAACGGGGTTCATCAGAACAAGTCGCTCCAGGCCGATTGGAACGAGTTTGGCAGCAACAACTTTGCCTTCGAGATAGTCGACGAGCTCACGCCACGCGAAGATCTTGAGTTTGACTATCGCGCCGAGTTGGATTTTCTTGAGAAGTTATGGTTGGAAAAGCTAGAGCCCTACGGCGAGCGTGGCTACAACCAACCGAAGCTCAGCCGGGCGGAAATGCTGCGACGAATGACTCAGAACTCTAAAGAACGCTAAATCAGAACCGGGAGCCGTAGCGACCGGCCCCAGCGTTCAACTATTTAGTAAGGATGGTTGTTTGGAACCGCGAAGCAATGGAAGTTCATGACACTCGAGTTGAGTCTTTGGCCGGTCGCTACCGCTCCCGGTTCTGATAAGAGTTGAGCAGGTCAGGTTAATGAAGGAGGCACGGTGACGAGGCTGAAAATAATCGTCTTGATGCTGGTGACGCTTGTCATTGGCGTGATACTCGGCGGATACCTCTTTTCCGACACGCGCCCGCGATCATTCCTGGCCTTGAATAGATGCGAAGGAACCTGCTTCCAGGCAAGTGAGTTGTTGGGTCTCCTGACGTCTGTCGGTGTGCAAAGATTTAGCGCGCTTGCCCCGTCAGTGATCAAGGAGACGGACAAGACGATAGTGATTGAACATCCGAGCCCTCAAGCGCGGATTCATTACCTCGTTATTCCCAAGCGAGACATTAAGAACATCGGAGAATTGTCAGACGCAGACGGCCAGTACTTGATTGACGCTTTCAAGGTGGTGCGGGAAATCGTCAAGGAAAAGAATCTTACTGACTACCGGCTCACCACGAACGGCCCGGGCTATCAGAGCACGACGTATATGCATTTCCACCTGACCGCCAACTGATTCGAGCAACCGATGCCGTCAGTGCCTAGCCTGCCCTCTGCCTCGCGGCTTCGTAAAGCAACACACCGGCGGCGACCGAGACGTTAAGACTCTCAACGGGTTTTCGCATCGGTATTTTCACTGCCTCGTCCGCTGCGGCGATCTCCGCGGGTGAAAGCCCCGAGGTTTCAGGCCCCAGTATTAGCGCCCTGGGTCCAGTCCAATCCAACTCGGTGTAATTTGATTGCGCATTGAGATCCGCACACACCGTCTTAACTCCTCGTTGCGAACACCAGGCCAGCACTTGCGCGTAAGTCGGCCTATACCAGATAGGCAAGCGAAACGCTGCGCCCATTGCGCCGCGCAAGGCTTTCGGCGCGAAGGGGTCAGTGGCGTTCTCAGTTGCAATCGCGCCGGTGGCGCCCGTGGCTTCGGCAGTGCGCAGGATCGCGCCGAGGTTCACTGGGTTAGTGATGCGGTGCATGACAACAATCAGCGATGGCTCAACCTGCTTATTGGTTAGTTGCTCTTCAGAGCTTTCAGGTCGTGAGGCGAGCAGAATAATGCCCTGCGGAGTTTTACTGTAAGAGATGTAAGCCAGTAACTTCTCGCTAACGGACACCAGGCGATCGGAGGCGGTGGACAGTTTTGCAATTAATTCGGCAGGCTTTTCTTTCCGCGCCATTTCCTCGGAAAATATCACCGCGAGAATGCTCAGTCCGGAGGTTAGCGCCTCTTCGCAAAGCCGCATCCCTTCCACAAAGATGACATCGTCGACTATGCCGTCGCGCACCGCTCGCGTGTGGCGGAGCAGAGAATTGTCACGGCTGGTGATTATTTCCGGCTTCATGTTCGATTCACTTGATCCTTAGAATTTGCCACAGAGGCGCAGAGGCACGGAGAAAACAAATAACACGGGGAACCAAACTACATCGTCTTGTTTTCCACTTCTCATTTTTCCTATCCTTCCTCTGCGTCTCTGTGCCTCTGTGGCTAACTATGGGACTTCAACTTCGGCCCAGATTGGCCAATGGTCCGAAACGTTTAGTGGTCGTGCCACTCCCCACTTCGCGATTTTCACACCGCGAGAAAATATCCAGTCAGCGTGCAAACGAATTCCCGCGCCTCGCCAGGTTGCAGTTCCAGAAGGGATCGACGTCGAGTAACCATGCGACTCCAGAAAGCCCCGCATCTCGTCGACCTTCTTCTTCGACAGCGTATTGAAGTCTCCCAGGATAAGAGTCGGGCCACCTTCGTTGTCGGCCTCTTTAACCAGGACTTCAAGCTGTTCGAGTTGGCCGCCCACTGCTGCGTGCGGATCCACATGCGCGTTGATAATCCGCAGCCGGCGCGCCCCGACTGAGACAGTTGCAGCCATTGCCAGCCGTGGGCGCCAGGCGCATTCATGCCACGGCAGATCAATTCGCGTAACGTCGCTGAGTGGCGACTTACTCAACAGGCCAACGCCGGTGTCGCCGGTGTCGTATAGTCCGATTGGTTCTTCAAAGTCGAGCCACCATTGCCGCGTCTTTGGCTTTACGCCGCGCGGAATTCCAGCCGGCATATGAATCCAGCTCATTTGCAACGCTTCAGCCAATTCCCGCGCCACGTGATGTCCACCGGCTCGCTGCGTTTTCTTGTCGGCTTCCTGCAAGGCCAGCACATCAACGGTGGGCAGAAGGCGACCTTCCAAAAACGCACGGGCAGCGCTTCGGATGTTTTGCGCAACCTGCTCATCGCGATTGCCGAATCCACCCAACCCCACCTTCCGCAGAAGTCCGCCTGAGATTAGGCGCCGACCCCCTGCGTAACGAATGTTGTATGATGCGACGACGAGTTTTGAAGCATTCTTATCAACCGTCCTGTTAGATTTGAAGTTGCCAAACGCAACCTTTTCGGATTCTTTGAGTGGGGGGATCGCGGTCGCCATCGGGGATAGTGTCCTAGTTCTGCCGTTGTAACGCAAACTGATGGTTTGCGTACGGCTTGCCGGAGGCAGATGACCCCACCACTCGCAAACTAACAGTTTGCGTCACGCAAAACGGAACATATCACCATGACTCGAAACATCATCGCAGCAGTCGACGACATGTTCTTTGCCTCGAAGATTCGCGCAACGGCGGAAGCGCTGGGCGTGAACATCAAGTTTCATCGGCGGCTGGATGGCTTAGTCTCAGCAGCCGGTGAAGACTCGCCGGAGTTGATACTTGTCGATCTGCATAACGAGAAGCTCAACCCAATTGAACTGGCGCGCGAATTGAAATCAAACGAAAGTTTGCGGGCGATTCCGTTGCTCGGCTTTTTCTCGCACGTGCAAACGGATTTACAACGGGCAGCACTTGAAGCTGGCTACGATCAAGTTATTCCGCGATCGGTTTTTTCGAGGGACTTGGCGAAGATTCTTAAGCAGGAGCAGTAGGCAGGAGCGACAACAGGGGCAGGAGGCAGACGGCAGGAGCAGGCAAAAAGATACCCTGTCAAAGTTTGACCTATAGAAATTAAGGCAGCGATACAAACTCGCTGCCTTTGCTTTTTCTGGCTGCTCCTGCCGTCTGCTCCTCTTAGGTTACGGCCGCAGGCGCTAGTACTTCGTGAATCGCCCGCACCTCGCTGACCAGTTGTTCATATTGTTCAAGCGTCAGTGCCTGGGCGCCGTCGCAGAGCGCGTGGTCCGGCTGGTCGTGGACCTCGATTATCAAACCATCCGCGCCGACCGCCACACCTGCACGCGCAAGTGGCGTGACCATGTAGTTCTTTCCAGTTCCATGCGATGGGTCAACTATGACTGGCAGATGCGAAATGCGCC
>JBGPYG010000025.1:0-19427 GCA_041493085.1 Pyrinomonadaceae bacterium
ACGAGCTATAGCACTTGCCTCAGTGGTACGCCGAAACCGAGTATTACTTCAGCCGTCATTTCGGGCGGTAACGGCGATGGCATAATTAACTTCGACGAGTGCAACATGCTGAACATCAACCTGGCCAACCTGGGTTGCAACGGCGCCACGGGAGTTTCGGCTGTGCTTTCCAGCACCACGCCGGGCGTCTCCGTGGAACAGCCAAACTCACCTTATGCGGACCTGCCGATTGGCGGCAATGCTACCAATACAGTGCCGTTTGAATTCAGCACTTCGCCGTCCTTTGTCTGCGGCACGATGATTAACTTCACGTTGACCGTGACGACAAACCAGGGCGTCTTCGCACTCAACTTCAGCAAGCCCACGTGTCAGACCCCAGCCATTAATCTCTCGGGAAGCATCGGCGCGGGCGATCCAACGCAGACGGGCCGACTCTTCAGAAACGGCGTCGCCAGCACCTGTGGCGTTCCCAAGGCGACCCCAACCCTGGTGGACTCGGTAGCGCGCCGGTACGACGCTTACACATTCACAAATACAACTGCCGCCACGGCCTGCGTTACGGTAAACGTGACTTCAGGTTGCAGCACTAACCTTTACTACGCCGTTTACCTGGGTAGCTTCAATCCGGCAAACATTCTGTCGAACTACCTCGCCGATCCGGGCGCCAGCTTTGCCGGCACGGCAACGTGGTCGTTCAACGTCCCGGCTGGACAGTCCTTCGTGCTTGTTCTTCACGAAGTTGCTACCACCGGATGCGCCAGCTACACGGCGACAGTATCCGGCTTGCTTTCAGGGACTGACGGCGGCGGCGTCTGCCAGGCGTGCGCGATCAATCCGCAGAGCGACATCACCGTTAACAACGATCCGGACCAGTGCGGTGCCATAGTCAATTATCCGGCACCGACATTCACCGGCAGTTGCGGCGTGCTCACGAGTAGTCCTGCTTCGGGATCGTTCTTCCCGGTCGGTACTACTCAGGTCACTATCACTTCAACTTCGGGCGCAACCAGCAGCTTTGACGTTACGGTTGTGGATAACCAACCTCCGGCGGTGAGTAACCCATCGGCATCGCCCGCGATGCTTTGGCCGCCGAATCACAAGATGCGTGATGTAACGGTGAACTACACATCCAGTGACAACTGTCCATTTGGCTGCGTGCTTTCCGTTGCCAGCAACGAGCCGATCAATGGCACCGGTGACGGTGATACATCTCCCGACTGGGAGATCGTCGATGCGCATCACGTGCGGTTACGCGCTGAACGCGCGGGCACCGGAAGTGGTCGCATCTACACCATCACAGTCACCTGCACTGATGCTTCAGGCAACGCTACGGTTAAGACCACAACTGTCGTCGTTGCTCACAACATCAGTGGGCCCCAGAGCGGTGCTGCCTTCAAGGTAAATACACCGGTGAACTTTACCGGCACTTTCTGGGATGTTCCCGGGAAGCGACACACGGCTCAGTGGGTCTTTGATGGCCTGACAACATCTGGCACGGTCGTTGAACCGAGTGGACTGACTAACGGCACGGTGAAGGGGACCTATACCTTCAGCGCGCCCGGTGTTTACAAAGTCACCATGAAGGTAACAGACAATACCGGTGTGACCAGCTCGGTAACCACGGCCGGAGATCTCGAAGCCATCGTGGTGATTTACGACCCGAATGGCGGTTATACGATTGGTGGCGGATGGGTTCCGGCAGCACAGGACTCCTACGCCGCGGATCCAAAGCTTACCGGCAAGCTGAGCTTTGGCTTCAACTCCAAGTACACCAACGCTAAGAACCCCAAGGGTGAGACGCAGATTCAGTTCGCGTTGGGAAGTTTTGACTTCAACGCTCTGAACTACGATTACCTGGCTATCTCAGGCTCGAGGGCGCAATTCCAGGGCTTTGGCAAGGTCAACGGTGATGCCGGCTATAACTTCATCCTGACTGTGATCGACGGCCAGGCTACCGGCGGTGGCGGCGTGGACAAGTTCCGGATCAAGATCTGGAACAAGAACACCGGCGCCATTGTCTTTGACACTCAAATGGGCACCAGCGATGCGGCTGATCCGGCGACACCTGTCGGAGACGGCAGCAGCATCATCATTCAGAAGTAGCCGGATTGCGCGGCAACTCTAAAGGGCGCTGGCATTCTTGTCAGCGCCCTTTTTTTCCTCGTTGAGCAGTAAAGTCAACGAGTCCGAAACTTGGAAGGGCGTCGATCAGATCGATGCCCTTTCTTCTGTTTGCACCGGTCTCTCCAGCACAGAGATTTCGGTCGCCTGCCTATAAGCACTTTCTAATCCGGCCCATCTTCCCGTGAGTAAGCGTGAAAGTGCCAATCGCTTCGTTTGTTCCAGTTAACGTAATTGTCAACGTCAATGTCTGCCCGTCTACAGCGCCGGTGTAGGTTGCTGGTTGGCCGCTGCTATCCTCACCCTCGCGAATCGGCCCGGGATGTTCCCTGGCAAAGAAGCCCTTCACTACAAACTTGCCATTGCCGTCCGGAACTATCGCTTCGCTGATGCTCCCATGAGCGCAGTCAAAGTTTAAGGTAGCGCCGCTACCGGCGACCTCCATGGAAACTCCCTGAGCGCCCCACTGTCCCTCCATCCGACTCTGCTCCTTCGCTGGCGTGCTGCTGGGTTGAGTTTGATTTGTGCTGTTGGAGTTGGCCTTCATTTTAGAATCATTGCACGACGCACTTTGCGAAAGCATTAATCCCGCGAGAGGCAAGCAGAGCCATGCCCCAAGCAAGTTGTTTCTGATCATTTCAAATCACTTCCCTTCTGAAAGGGTTATACACCAGGGGACTCTGACGGGAAAGCGAAGGTGAGGTTCGGTTGGCTGAAGCGATGATTCCGCTTGAACTGCCGCTCCCCTTTGGCATAGCATGACGGCCCGCGCGGGGATCATTAACTTGTCCGGTCTGGCCCAGAAGCACTAATAGCCGCACGAAGCGTCAGCCTTTCACACCTTGGAAAAGGAAGCTGTCTAATGATAGGGCAGACCGTCTCACATTACCGGATTTTGGAAAAGATCGGCGAGGGCGGCATGGGCGTGGTTTACCTGGCCGAAGACACGCATCTGGGCCGCCGCGTGGCCATGAAGTTTCTGTCGGCCACTCACGACCATCGCTATCGCGCGCGATTCCTGCGCGAAGCCCGCGCCATCTCTACGCTCTCACATCCTCACATTGCAATCATTCACGACTACGGCGAAACCAGTGAAGGCCAGCCTTTTATCGTGATGGAGTTTGTCAACGGCGACACTCTCGCCACGCTGTTGCATCAGAGCGCCCTGACGATACCGCGGGCGTTAAAGATCATCGAGGCAGTGGCCGACGCCCTCACCTCAGCGCACGCCCAGGGAATCATTCATCGCGATATCAAACCTTCCAACGTACTGGTTGATGAACAAGGAGGGGTGAAGGTAGTTGACTTCGGCCTGGCCAAACAACTCTACGAAGACTCGTCGCCGACGGCTAGCCCAGACGCCGCCACTTTACCCGCGATGAAAACCAGCAGCAATGTCGTGGTAGGCACGCCCATGTATCTCTCGCCGGAACAGGCAACAGGCGGCAGCATAGATGCGCGCAGTGACGTTTTCGCGCTGGGCGCTCTGCTCTATGAGTCACTCACCGGCCAGCCGCCTTTCTCCGGTGGCAGCGTCATAGAGATCGGCGCTCAGATCATTCACTTTGATCCGCCCTCGCCTTCCTCGATCAACCCGCGAGTTTCGGCGGAACTGGATCGCATCACGCTGAAAGGACTGGCCAAGAAACCGGAGTCGCGTTACCAAACTGCCACCGAGATGCGCGACGACTTGCAGGCAGCACGTCTGGAGCTCACGGACGAAGACACACATCGCACGCAGCGTTTGAGCATTTCGCGCAGCGCACATTCCAGCGCCCTGAAGAGCATCTCGGAAACGTTGCGCCGACCGCGTGTGTCGATCGGGTTCATGATTCTGGCGCTGCTCACCGTCGCTGCGGGCTCCTGGCTTGTCATTCGCCTGGCCCGCACTGAACAAGTAACGCCTTTCCAAAACCGGCGCATGACGAAGCTCACCAACGTAGGAAAGACGGTGGATGCGGCAATCTCGCCCGACGGAAAGGTATTTGCTGATGTGATTGAGGATGGGGGAAAGCAGAGTCTGTGGCTCCGGCAAGTGGAAATACCCGGAGCCGGAAAACTGGTTGTAGGTCCGATTGACGGCCAGTTTGAAGGACTAACATTCTCGCCCGATGGCAACAGCATCTATTACGTGGTTCTGGAAAACAACGTTCGCGATGTCCTCTACCGGATTGCCATCCTTGGCATGCCTCCGGAGAAGCTGACCGAAAACATCACCAGTTCTGTGGGCTTTTCGGCCGACGGAAAACAGATAGCTTACATCAAACGGGACACCAATGAGGCTGAGTCCGAATTGATCATTGCGAGCCCAGACGCCACAGAAGAGCGAGTGCTCGCCAAACGTCGCGCGCCCCTCTTTTTCGCCGAGTTCGCGCCAAACTGGTCTCAGGATGGAAAGGTAATCGCCTGTTCAGTCAGAGATTCAACCGGCGGCTTCCACAGCACCGTTGCGGTCGTTAAGGTTTCGGATGGACGTGAGCGCATATTAAGCCGTCACGATTGGACCCTGGTTGAGAGAGTAGCCTGGCTGAAGGACAATCTCGGGCTGGTTGTAATCGGTACCGATCAATCGACAGGTCTCTTCCAGATATGGCACGTGTCGTATCCGGATGGTGCAGTCCACCGCATCACAAATGATCTAAACAGTTATGTTGGACTGAGTGTTTCAGCGGACTCAAGCAAACTCATTACCGTTCAGGCAGACCGCTTGTCGAGTATTTGGGTTGTCCCTGATGGTGATGTGAATCAGGCCAGACAGGTGTCCTCTGGACTAGGCAAGCACTACGGCATCGCCTGGAGTCACGAGGGCTCCATTGTCTACAGCTCGATTGCCAGCGGAAACCCGGACATTTGGCGGATGGAGGCTGACGGCAGCAATCAGAGGCAGCTAACTCTCGATGTGAACATCGATCGCGACCCATCTGTTTCGCCTGATGGCCATCATATTGCATTCGCTTCTAATCGGGCCGGCAAGTTTAATATTTGGCGAATAGATTCAGATGGTTCAAATGCAAAGCAACTGACCAGCGGAGACGATGAAGAGTTTCCACAGATATCGCCCGACGGCACCTGGATAGTCTATCAGGGATTCGTGAGGGGCGTGGCTACCATCTGGCGCATATCCATCGACGGCGGAACGCCAGTGCAACTGACGGACAAATTCTCAAACTGGCCAGTGATATCCCCAGATGGAAAGCTGATCGCCTGTTCCTACCTGGAGAGTGATCAGGGTGGCTGGAAATTGGCCGTCTTATCGCCTGAAGGAGGTCCGCTGACCAGGGCCGGCGACTTGCCGCTGCCCTATTCGCAGCATCTTATCTGGCAACGCATCCGCTGGACTTCAGATGGGCAGGCACTAACCTATATCGACAGACGCAACGGCATCTCGAACATCTGGAGACAACCGCGCGGTGGTGGATCGCCGACGCAATTAACAGACTTCAAGACCGACCAGATATTCAATTTTGCCTGGTCTGATGACGGCAAACAGCTAGCCTGCGTCCGAGGCCTTATAACCAGTGACGTGGTGCTGATTGCCGCCTTGGATTGAGCTGCCGTCAGCTTAACTCTGGCTTTGACTCCCGTTAATCGGGTGGGCGCAGTAAGGCGGACAGAGAGGGCCTGGCCTGCTTCCGAGAGACTCCGCCAGAGTCGCGAAAACTTCGGCGAAATCGCCAATGCACTTCCTGATGTCCGTCACGCGCGCTTCTAACGTCAAGGGATCTGCATAATCTTCGTTGGTTCCATGCGCGCAATACGGCGGACAGAGGGGCCCTGGCCCCCCTGGCCCTAGCCTCAAAGCCAAAGCCGCTTGTAAGCTCGCGAAAATCTCCTGAAAATCGCCGATGCAATGCTCAATATCAGAGACGCGTTCGTTGAGCGCGTCGAGTTCGTTTGCCATGCCAGTACTCCTTTTGTTTGGGTTGGGAGAATACCCGCAGGTGCTGCGGCAAGCTGTCGGGTAGTTGGTTAACGAAAAGGCGCAAACCGCGACGAGACGCGTGCGCATTTGTGCAACCTACACCTTGTTCACAGAAGCCAGGTAAAGCTCAAACCAAGAGGATGCCCCTGTGGATCTAGAGCCCGAGGACGTTGACGAGTTCCTGGACAGCGGCCGCACTTTTCTGCAACGCAATGCGTTCTTCGGCGAGTAAGTTGATCTCGATGATCTGTTCCAGGCCGCGCGCGCCGAGCTTGCACGGCACGCCGACATAGAGTCCGTTGATGCCATACTCGCCTTCGAGATACGCAGCGCACGGGAGAATCTTTTTCTTGTCCTTCAAAATCGCTTCCGTCATCTCCACCGCGGCGGCAGACGGTGCGTAGTAAGCCGAGCCTGTCTTCAGCAGCGAGACAATCTCCGCGCCGCCGCCGGCCGTGCGCTTCACAATCGCATCGATCTGATCCTTGGAAAGCAGCTCCGGAATAGGAATGCCGGCGCAGGTTGAGAAGCGCGGCAGTGGCACCATCGTGTCGCCATGGCCGCCGAGCACAAACGCCGTCACGTTTTCTACCGAGACATCGAGCGCTTCCGCGAGAAAGCAGCGCATGCGCGCCGAATCGAGCACGCCCGCCATGCCAATCACGCGATGCTTCGGGAAACCCGAGCGGCGGAACGCAACCTGGCACATCGCATCCAGCGGATTCGAGACGATGATTAGAATCGACTCGGGCGAACGGCTTACTACTTCATCAACAACTTTCGCAACGATCTCGGCGTTGGTTTTCAGCAGATCGTCGCGGCTCATTCCCGGCTTGCGCGGCAATCCGGCCGTGATGATTACCACATCGGAGTTCTCTGTCCCATCATAAGTATTTAGTCCTGTCAGCTTAACATCGTAGCCTTCAATGGGCGCCGCCTGGGCCAAGTCCAAAGCCTTGCCCTGCGGCACGCCTTCCACAATGTCGACGAGCACCACGTCGCCGAGTTCTTTCGCTGCCAGCCAGTGAGCAGCCGTCGCGCCGACGTTGCCGGCGCCAACTACCGTTATCTTGTTTCGCGCACCCATGTGTTTTGATCCTTTCGAGGGGCAGGAGCGGACCGCTCGATAGCGATCCTTCCTGCGCAATTTTCAGTTAAGAATGCTAGGATTTGAAAGACCGCGAGTGTATAGCCCCGTGCAAGAGAGTGTCAAGAAACTCCAATGAGACAGCAATGTGTAACGCAAGCCGGGATGAATTGTTCGTTAGGAGTGGAGAGCACATGAAAGCGAAACTTTTCTTTTTGACGGCGTTGTTGTTTTTGGTTGGATGCAGTTTGATCCGGAGCCCGAACGCCACAGTCAAGGCCTTCCTGGCGGCAGCGCAAAAAGGCGACGTCGATACAATGACGAAGCTCTTTTCGAGTAAAGCTATTCAGAAGATCGGTCTCGACAAGGTCAGATCAAATAACCAGACCTTTGCAGAAACGGCGCAACGAGCAGTTGCGTCGGGTGGAAGTTACCGCCGAATAGACGGAGTGTAACAATTTTGAGCTAATCTCTGTGCGTACTCTGTGCCCTCTGTGACTCTGTGGTGAATCTTTATTAGCGATTGTTCACCACAGAGGCACAGAGAACACGGAGGTTACACAGAGAAAACCTCAATTAGGACCTACCGAATAGATTCGCGCTCATGGCGGAAGACGACGATCCCCAGAATCTGATTGCTCGCTTGCAGCTTGCTTATTCGGCCGAGCGCGCAGCCGCTTATGCCTATCGCGGCCACTGGCATTCCGTTGTCGACGAGGACGCACGGAATCGAATTGAACAAATCGAAAACGAGGAGTGGCATCATCGCGAGCTCGTGGGTGAGATGCTTGAAAGCCTGGGGGCACATCCCAGCGGGCAACGTGAAATTCGCGCGTTGATAATCGGACGGGCGCTTGGCTTTCTTTGTCACGTCATGGGTTGGTTGGCTCCAATGTATGGCGCCGGCCGGCTCGAGAGTCGGAACATTTGCGAATATGAAACTGCGGCGCGCTACGCTCGCGCTTGTGGCCGCGAAGATTTGACCGACTGTTTACTGACCATGGCCGAAGTGGAATGGGAACACGAAAACTATTTTCGCTCTCGCGTACTGCTTCATCCTTTGGGACGGAGACTCAAGCTATGGCCCTCGCCCCCACCGAAAGAAACGATTCGCGAATCGTTCGCGCGAGAAGGTGAAGAGACTCTTGAACTGGCTGGAGTTGTGTAACGCAAACTGTTAGTTTGCGACGCTTGTTTGGTGGGGAGTACAACGGCCTGCGCAAACTAACAGTTTGCGTTACAAGACGGGCAGTACTGGTTTAGTTTGGCACGAGCGCAGTATTGCCACTCAATGTAGCGCCGCACAAATACGGACCGGGTAGTGGTTGATTACAAATCTCCTTACAAGTGATGCGGTTGTGTATGTCGCAACGTGACCCGGTCGCATCCACCACCCCAGGCAACGCTTCGCTCGTACCAAACTGAACCAGCACCAGACGGGCGCGCTGCTGGAAGTGCCCCCTCGCCGCGTGGTAATATCCAAACACTTTAGTAAACGTAGTAATAACTAGCCCCCGCTAAACGCGACTGCACCGGTTCGAGCTATGTGGAATAAGCAAACTTTACATCATCGCCCGCTCGATAGCCGCTGCAACCTTTTCGCCGACTAGCAGTCTTCCGTTCTAACTTTCGCCACCTGATTGACGAAGAGTCTCGATCTTTTTTGTCGAGCCAACTTGTTTCCAGCACGCCCGTTTTCCTGCGGGCCGTTCTTAAAAGGAGAGCGCACCAATGTCCACCAGCACTATGGCATCGCCAAAACGTCCAGCGATCAAGACTGCTCTGCCCGGTCCCAAGGGCAAAGAAATTATTGCCGCCGACGCACAGTTTGTTACCCCTTCATATCCAAGACCTTCATTCAAGCTCGTTGCCGAGCGCGCTCAGGGCGTTTGGGTTGAGGATGTTGACGGCAACACCTTCCTCGATTGCAACGCCGGAGTCGCGGTCTGCTCGACCGGCCACTGTCATCCCGAGGTCGTCCGCGCGATTCAGGAACAGGCCGAACAACTGATCCACATGTGCGGCACCGATTACTACTATCGCCACATGCCTGCGCTCGCGAAAAAACTCGATGAGATAGTGCCGATTCAGCGGCCTACGAAAACTCACTTTGCCAATAGTGGCACGGAGGCTGTCGAGACTGCTTTGAAACTCGCCATGCACGCGACCGGCCGCGAAAAGTTTATTGCGTTCTTCAACAGTTTCCATGGCCGCACGCTAGGATCTCTTTCGTTGACTTCGTCAAAGGTGGCGCAACGAGTCGGATTCAAGCGCCAGCTGCTTGACGTTGTGCACCTTCCTTATCCAAACGAGTTTCGCAATCCTTTCCGCGCGGAAGACTGTGGCGATGGCGGCGCCGGACAAGGCGCGCTCAACTGGATCGAGGAACGACTATTCAAAACCACAACGCCTCCAGAGGAAGTTGCGGCGATTGTTGTGGAAGCAGTGCAGGGCGAGGGCGGATACGTGCCGGCTTCGAAGATTTTTCTGCAGGGTTTGCGCCGGATCTGCGATCAGCACGGCATCCTCCTGATAGTTGACGAAGTGCAGTCGGGAATGGGCCGCACCGGAAAAATGTTTGCGAGCGAGCATTACGATCTACATCCAGACATCGTTACCATCGCCAAGGGCATCGCTTCGGGTTTGCCGATTGGCGCGTGTGTCGCGCGGGCCGATCTGATGGATTGGAAGCCGGGCGCACATGCGTCCACCTTTGGCGGAAATCCGGTCTGCATCGCTGCGGCGTTGAAGACGATTGAATTGCTCGAAGGCGGGTTGGTAAAAAATAGCGCCGAGGTTGGCGCCTATCTGAAAGCTGGCCTCGAACAACTGCAAAAGAAGTATGACTGCATTGGCGACGTGCGCGGCATGGGCCTGATGATTGGCGTGGAGTTTGTGGAAGACCGCGCGTCAAACAAAGCGGCACCCGAGCTTCGCGACCGGATTGAAATTGCTTGCTTCGAGCGCGGACTAATTATTCTGGGAGCAGGAGCAAACACGATCCGCTGGTCGCCGCCGTTAATACTTACCAAAGAAAACGTCGATGTCGCGCTCGAGATTTTCGACGAGGCGATCGCGGCTTCAGTAAGCTAGACCACCAGTTCCGCCGCGGATTAACGCGGATGCGGGCGGATATGACCTTTTAGAATTGCTCTGATTCGCGTTTTTCCGCGTTCATCCGCGGCCTAGCCGTTATTTCTTAAGTCCGCAGTTTTTCAGCAATTTCTTTCATGCGCGCGCGCAAACGTTCTTCGTCAACCGTAGTAATGCGACCGTCGCGATAAACTTCCCTGCCCGCCACAACCGTCAGCCTTACATCGCGTCCCGAAGACGCAAAGATCAGCGTGCTGGTGGAGTCGTATGATGGAATCTGGTGCGGACCGTCAAGCGAAACCACGGCGAAATCTGCCTGCAAGCCTTCCCTCAACTCTCCGATCTGCCCTTCCAAACCGAGCGCGCGCGCGCCACCGAGCGTACTAGTACGAAAGACTTCATCGGCATTCAAGCGGCGATCTCCCTGCTTCGCATTGTCGCCAGGATGGTTATTGTTCCGGGCGTCGCCCGTAGCTTCTGAGCGAGCAAGTAACAGCGCAAACCGCGCCTCCTCGAGAAGGTCGCAGGTGTCGTTGCTGGCTACCGAGTCGCTCCCAAGTCCAACCGCAATTCGCTTCTCCAGAAACCGCGCAAGTGGCGCTACGCCGTGGCCGAGTTTAGCGTTTGACTTGGGACAGTGGGCCACGCGCGTTTCAGTTTCTTTCATTATCTCGATATCCGCGCCATCGACATTGATGCAGTGCGCAAGCAGCGGCCGTGTTTGCAATATGCCGTGATCGCCGAGGTACTGAATTGTCGAAACGCCGGGCGCGCGCCACTCGATACCACGGCTGCTAAGCCCTTCGGCGAAGGGCCCTCGGCCTTCGCGCAATAATGAAACTTCCATGCGAGTTTCCGCCGCATGCATCATCAGCGGCAGACTCTCAGTAATGGAAAACTCCGCTATCATTTCCAACTGCGACGCGCAAACTGTGTAAGGCGCATGTGGTGACACGCCGCATTTGACCAACGACGTTTCGCGTTCGCGCAGCCGCGCAATTTTCGTCTTTAGTTTTTCAAGGTTCTCTTTTGCAAGTCGCGGGTCCGGGCCAAATGATTCCTGATAGACGATACTGCGCAGGCCTACCTCACGCAGCGCATTCATGCTTTCAAAAGCCGCATCGCTCGCGTCTGCAACGCACGTCACGCCGGCTCGCGCCGCTTCGCATGCGCCCCAGGCAGCAGAAACGTTTAGATCAGCCGCTGTCATTCGCTCCAGTCGAGCGAAGGTTAGTTTCTTCAACCAGGCGAAGAAATCCGTTTCTTCGTTTTCAAGAAAGCCGCGCATGGCGGTTAGTTCTAAATGAGAATGCGAGTTGACCAGTCCGGGGATGATCGCAGACTCGCCGAAATCGCGAACTGCTGCTTCCGGGAATTGGGCGATGAGCGCTACGCGACTGCCAACTGCGACGATCTGATCGCCGTCAACGGCAATGGTGCCGTCGGTGATTGGCGGCGAAGAGACTGGTAAAACCCAGCGCGCGCAATAAAGTGTGATCATTGCCTACACAGTCCAATGAAGTTCCAGCGATTACGTTTGACCACTACTTAGTCGCCACCTTCATGAGTTGAGGTCGTCAGGTCTGAGCCAAGCGCCGGAAGCTCGCCTAGTAGGCGGCGGTTACCGTCGATTGAGGTTACGACGCTGAGACGAACCACATGCTCGCCCTCGGGGTTGTTGTCCACATCGAAGTCTTCGAGGTGCAGGTGCTGTCGCTCCAGCAGATCAAGCAGGCTCTCCAGAAATTGAGCGGGGTCTCGTGTCTTCAAGGAATAATGAAACAGACGCTGCCGCCTTACCACAAACCGTTCAACCCTTCGCAATACCACCAGCACAATAATGATGAGGGCCGTCGATAATAAAGCTGGGCCAAACATTCCTTCGCCGATCGCGATGCCCACGGCTCCTACCACAAAGATGGTCGCCGCTGTTGTAAGCCCCGTGATCGACCCGCGCGCTTGTAGAATCACTCCGGCGCCCAGAAACCCTATGCCCGTGACGACCTGAGCAACGAGACGCGCCGGGTCAGTATAGGGGGCACCTCCTCCGATGTGGCGCGAAATGATCATAAACAGGGCCGAGCCCATGCAGATCAGCACGTTGGTTCTGAGCCCGGCGGCCTTGCGACTTAACTCTCTTTCAAATCCGATTGCGCCGCCGCACAAAATGGCCAGCATCAGCTTTGCCGCGATCACGATGTTTAGCGATGTAGAGAGCATAATTAGCCGCCTCAGCTTTTTAACCCGAGTCGAAACTCAACGCGCTATTGCAGGCGAAGGAGCGCTCGCTGGTGTCGTGGCAGTTTGCGCGGGTCCTTTTAGTTTCCGGTAACGCTCCAGTATTGAGCTGACGTAAGCGCGTGTCGAAGGGATTTCGATCTTGTTAATAAATTCTTCGCCGGACATTTGCCTGGCGCCTTCCGAAACTTTGTTCCACTCCGCGGCTCTGCTGGGGCCGGCATTATATGCAGCAATGACACGCGGCTCCGGATCGGGAGTGTCACGATACTGCTCGTAGATCTTTTCCAGGTACCAGCAGCCAATTTGAATATTTCGCTCCGGGTCGCGCAGCAAGCTTGTCGGATTCTGGCCCATCTCCCGTTCCAATTCGCGCATGCCGGTTTCCGCGGCCCACTCGCGACCCACTGCCGGTGTGATCTGCATCAATCCGATCTCGCCGCTCTTGCCGTTTTTCCAGGGACTGAAATAGGTCTCCTCATAAATAATGCTCCACACCAGATCGGGATCAAGACGATAGACGGCAGCCTGTCTGGCCATCAAGCCATCGTATCGATGAATCCAATAGTGGTTGAAGAAATAGGAACCGAGAACGACTGCGAGGACCATGAGGCTAACGACAAGGAGACGTTTCATTGAAATAGATTGTCAACCGAACAAAGGGACAAGGGTAAAGGGGAATGGGTAAAGGTTAAGACAAGACTTTCGCTCGCTACCCTTTACCCTTTGCCCTTTACCCTTTGCTAGTTTCTGCGTTTCAGTTGGGCCCAGAAGTTTGCGGCGGAACAAGAACTATCCACTCCTTCATAACGCGAACTCAGCGCCAGCTCATCAAGGACGTGACCCTGCAACCAGATTTCCGCGTCGAGCGTGACGCCCGGCGCCAGGGCATCGCCGCGAAGTACGCGCTGATTCACCAGGATTTCCAGATTCATTTTCTCGAGGTCCAGATGAATCCAATACAAGTCGCTGCCGGAAAGCGGATTCTTGAGTGGCTTGAAGGCAATCACGCGGCCCGAAAGACTCCAATCATTTTCGTGAGCGGCGCGCGACGGCGCGGCCTTATCCAATGGCATCCATCTCGTTTTCGTAGGCGCGTGGCGCACGCGGGCCCGATAAGCCAGCCCACAAAGTCCGACGTGAAGCTCCTGCGCGCGAAAGCCGCCCGGGCCCACCTCAGTCAGATTTTGCAGTTCAAACAAGACTTCGCAGTCAGTGCCCTCGCGATAGCCGTGCAACACGGCCTCGCCCTCTTCGTCATACTCAGTCAGCGCCCAGGGAGTGATCGTTTGAATGTAGCGAGCCCGGAACCCGGGCCGGCAGTCGGCGTAGAAAACGTCGCCACTGCCCGACTCATATAGGACAGTCCAGACCTCAAGTCCTTCGCCCAGTTTCCAGCAACGACCGTGGAGCACCGCCCCACGACGATTGAGCTGCGTGGCTTCACCCTGATCGCCGGCGCGTTCGGCGAGATAATTAAAAGCTTTCTCGCTTGGCACTTCCAACCCGATTGTTTCAAACGTGGCGTTCATGAATGCGTTAATGAGAACTCAAAAATAAACTTTATCCAACTGCCTTGCTTTTACGTTGTTATCTCGACTTGGTCGCGCGCTTTTTCGGTCTCTCCTCAGGCGCCTCTGAATCTTCTTCCACTTCATCGCGGAGTGCGCGCGTGCGGATGCCGCGAATGATTCTCTCCGGCCCGTGTGCGGGCCTGACACCGGACCGAACCATTTCAGCGAAGAGGTCCACGTCGTAGTCTACTTCGCGAGACATCTTCTCGCGAATGGCATGCAACACTTCCAGGAATTTAGGGCGACGGTACATTGATAATTCTTGATTGGTGATTGCCAATTTTCGATTCAGTCTGGTTTCATCCTACCTCGTTCCGATGCGTTGAAGCATTTCGCTTTTAGCTTACTGTCTACCCAATCACAAATCGGAAATCCAAAATCTAAAATCAACTTGCCTTTTCGGTCGCTTCAGAAACGAGAAACTCGGGCGTTACGATCATCGGGACATAAAAACCTGCCGCGGTGTTAAAGAGCCGAATGCGAGCTTGCCGGCGAACGTTTGCCAGATGGCCGAAGTTCCAGGTCACCAGGTAATCGATCTTATGGCAAGAGGCAATTGCCACGTGCAACGCGTCGGCAATGTATTTGCGGTGGAATATTCCTCGTGAGATATAACCATCCGCCAATATCGCTGCTTCTTCAGTGAGCTCTACCTGTTCAAGCGTCAATGTCAAGTTCAAATAGGATGAGCGATGCGGCTCGCTGACGCGCTCCAGCTCGCGTGTAACGAGCGGCGAGATCACCGCGCGATAGTCGGGCATTTCGTGTTCCCACCAGCGGATGGTCAGGTCGCGACGAAAGGGCTCGCCGTTATCCAGATAGGCGCCGATCACTGATGTTTCCAGATACAGACTTTGTTTCATTGATCCAAGTGCTCTTCCGGCCTGACAATATCGCTGCCCCTGGCGTTTCTGCCCAGTGGCTCCAGCCGAATCAAGCCTCGCTGAAAATCAAACGAGACGCGGAAGTGGCGCAAGTAGTTTCCGCCGAGAATTCCACTTTGAGTAAAGCCGGCCGTCTCGTTCACCGGTTCCAAATCCAAAACAGCGGCGCTAATCCGCTCGCGCGTAAAGGTGCCCAACATGACCTTCGGCAATAGTAGACTCTTAACATCATCAGCGATACCAGCCGCACCGTAGATGCGGAGCCGTGTTGGCTCGAGGTAATTGTTAAGCTCTTCCTCCCTTGCCAGTTTTTCTGAAACTACGGAAACGCTGGCACCGGTATCGATGATGAAGTTTAGGGGCCTTTCAACTCCTTCAAGATGAACCTCGCCACTAAGAAATCCGCTTGATGTTGTGCGCAGCGGGATCTCCAGAACACCGGGAGCCAAAGGTTGGACGCCATTTCTTGAAATGGGCACGCCCCAGAGATCTTTACTGTTGGCATCGGATGGACGGCGAAGCATAAAAATGCTGTCGCCATAATCCACCGAAGCAATGAACTTGGAGATCACCGAAAGGCCCAGGTAGCCATCAATGGGAGTCTTGTTGTCAAAGAAGTGGCGGATGTAAACCGGCACACTCTCTACTCTCACGCCGCCAATATCAAGGGAGTTCAAAAACCCGTAAACGATCTCAAACCTGCCGCCGCCGCCCACGGCGCGCGCCAGTCCTCCCTTGGCGACGGCACGCAAACCTAACTTCTTGGCTGTTTCTTCAGAGATCACCGACATTCCCGATCCGGTGTCGAGAACAAAGCGCAACTGTTCTCTATTGTTATTCACGCGCACCTTGAGGATCGGGCGGCCATCGATCGAATCAAAGGGCATGGTCGTCTTGTTATCGCCCGTAAGGACGTAGAGCGAACCCTGTTTTCCCAGATACCGCAGGAAGTCAATCAGTCCGCGTATGCGATCCCGCCGATCGGCATCCGTCTTTGGCGCAATCGACAAGAATTTTTCGTAGGCGTCGGCCGCCTCCTTATATCGCTCGTTGCGAGCGGCGGCCTGTCCCAGATTAAAGATATAGTCTGGTTCCCCGGAATCGAGGCTAACAGCGCGGCGCAACCCTTTGAGCGCCAGGTCGAGACGGTTCTCATAGAAGTCGACCATTGCCAGTCCGGCTATGGCCAGCGCCTCGTGGTCCTGGATACTCAAAGACGTGCGAAATTCTTCGACGGAATTACGAAAATCACCTGAAGCGAGAATTGCGGAGCCCAGCAGCGCATGCGCGCGTGAAGAAAGAGGGTCTGCCAATATGACGCGCGCCGCATGGTCATAAGCATCCTGAAGCAACCTTTGCTTCAGCAGCGCGAAGCTCAAACCCAGGCGAGCCTCTTTGTCATAAGCGTCTTTTGCGAGCGCCTCACGAAACTGTTTCTCGGCGGTCTCATAATCGCCACTGCGGAGAGCCTCATTAGCACGCCGGTGAGCCTTTCCGTCGCCAACCGGAGCCGCGAGCGCCGACGCTGAAATAGCCAGACAAACAACAATGCCGGCCAAAAGTTTTATTGCCATTGGGGGGAGCTGCCGTTTCGCGTTAAGAGTGTTCATGGATTTTTCTTTCCGCGTTACGGGATACTTCTGAGTATCCAAAACAAATCATGGGGAGCAACAACGTACTACTTTAACACCTCGCCTGTTTTCATTGACCAGAGAACCAGATCGAGTTCATCAAAGTCAATCCGGATGTCGCGCGCAAACGATCTCAGTCGTTGTTCAGTTTCCAGATATCGCGCCCGGGTTGCCGGTGGCTTCGGTGTCTCAACCACTTTGAGATCCGTAAGACAACTCATCACGTGCTTATCGAGAATGGCGTGGCCCATCAATCCAATGTTCCGCAGGAAATGACTGGACTCTTTGTATCCCAGTCCTTTGATCTGTTTCTCGCGGGCCAGCCAGTCGCGGCGCTCAATCGGATCTGCAAAACCTTGCAGCTTTTCGCGCAAAGCCATGTCGCAATGCTCGCGCAAGTAGTCTCTCGTAACAACGATATAGCCTGGTCTCTCAACTGGAAAGCGGTGTGCTCCGGCATTCCTCAAGGCCAGCGTCATATCTTCGCGCTTGCCGTCCATTAGAAGCGGTCTGATCGCTTCTACGGCGCGAAATCCCATGCGCGCCGACGCGCCGGCAGTAAAGATGCAGAAGACAAGTTCTTCCCAGAGCTGCGCGTCGGATCCGTTGCGCCACACTTCCTGAAATTGACGGAGGCGCGCGCGAATCTCTTTGCTTCGCGCTTTGTGGGTAGCACGTATGTCTTCAACAACAACCGGCTTGCGATTAGGTCTCACTGGATTGTCAATACTCAGATTCTAGGTTTGCGCTTCTGGCGTTGTCAACGAAATTGACCTTCGTGTAACAGGTGCGTTGAAGCTCAACGCAATGGGTCTCATTCACGACACCCTGAGACTGCGCCATTGCATCCAAAGAACTCTCCTCCGCACGATTCTCCGGCATCATGTTATTATTCTTTGTCGCTCGCTCCTGGAGCAACAAGGGAAAACAAGGTATGCAGGACAAACCACGGAACTTGAATATTCTCTGCGCCGCCCTTCTTTTGTTTGCGACGCCGGGGTTGCTCTCTGCGCAGACGCAGCCAACAAAACAAGGCACGCCGTCTGCCGCTGCTACCCCTCAGCAAACTCAAACAAGCGTTGACAATGGGGGTGATGATGGGCTTGCGCCGGTGTACGGCCTTCAGGGTGTGTTAATAGAAACGCTCGACGGAAAGACAGTGTCAGCGCAAGCGGCCGATCAGGGATTTAATCCGGCCTCTTCAATCAAACTGGCTACGGCCCTCGTTGCACTTCACAATTTTGGCCCGAACCATCGTTTCACCACCGGCTTTTGGACAGACGGCTCCTTTGACAAAACGAACGGCACAATCGTGGGGAACCTTTATGTGACTGGTCGCGATCCATCGTTTCACCATGAACACGGCGTAATGGTCGCGCGACAGTTGAATAGTCTGGGAATTCGCACAATAACCGGCGACCTCCTGGTCGCGCCCGGATTTACAATGAACTTCAATTGGTCCGCCCGCAGTTCAGGCGAAGCGCTTCATGACACGCTTGACGCCACGCTGCGATCCAGCGAGGCCACGCGTGCATGGACCTACGAACGTACGACGCTCGGCGATCAGGCAAGCCTGCTGACGGTTCCAAGTGTGACCGTGATGGGTGAGGTATCCGTGGGTTCTGTGGCGCCGGGAGCCAGAATTCTGCTTGTGCATAAGTCAAGCAAACTTACCGATGTACTCAAGGTGTTGCTCTGCTATTCGAATAACTTCATGGCGGAACGCATAGGCGATAGCCTCGGCGGGAAAGATGCCGTCGCGCGCCAGTTGGTTACCATGCTGGGAATTCCTCCCGGTGAAGTTCAGTTTGCCTCGTTGAGTGGCCTGGGAGTAAACCGCGTCACACCTCGAGCGATGATGAAGATACTGAGAGGTCTACGCAACGAACTTCAGAAGAATAAACTATCGCCGGCAGATATCATGCCGGTGGCCGGAATCGATCCGGGAACTCTGGAGGATCGTTTCACCGGTCCGGCGTGGCAAGGCAGCGTCATCGCAAAGACCGGCACGCTCGTCAGAACCGACGGCGGCGCCAGCTCGCTTGTTGGCCAGATGAGAACTAAAAATGGAGACACGCTTCTCTTCGTCATCATGAACCAACATGGCAACGTTTTGAGGTTTCGCTCAAATCAGGATTACCTGGTGATGCTGGTACAAAACAGCCGCGGCGGGCCGAAAGCTTTCAACTACAAACCGCTGGCCCTAACAATGAAACTCGCGGACACCGAGAGCGTTTCCGGATTAACAAACGGCGAACTGGAGCGAAATTTGAAGGGCCCGAGTAGTTCTCCCTAACAACCTCGACAGGCACAAATTATTGCGCCCCGCCGATCGTAAAAATCGACGGGGCGCTTCACCGTCCAGCTTGCGCGCGCGGCGTGCGGCACCCCGCACGAAGCGGACGATCTTTTTCCGGGATCCGCACGCGGCAGCGTGGTGGTGCTCGCTCGATAGCCAACCCGGCCTCCAGGCAGAAGGATCCCTCTCCAACTAAAGTTCGAAAGCGCCCCGGCTTTCGTAATCACACAATGATTGTTTTCCGTTTTAAAGGGCGGAAGATCCTTTTCGCAGTTCTATCAAAAGATAGGAAGTGCCCTTCCGTCGTAGTTACTAAAGGTGACGTGTGGGTTCGATGTCTTTGCTAGCCGGCGGCAGCAAAGCGGCTATTTCATTGAAAAACATAGCTGGCATGAGTGTTGCCAAAGGGATGCCGCCGGGGTCCCATGACCCCTAATTCGAGAATGTCGGAGGAATGATGGCCGTCATCAGCAAAATGCGAGCAGCAACCAGACGAATTGATGAGCAGGGCTTCACGCTGATTCAGATGATCGTAATTGTCGCCCTGGTTTCTATTGTGACAACGTTCGGTGCAATTG
>JBGPYG010000320.1:0-5102 GCA_041493085.1 Pyrinomonadaceae bacterium
AGGCGTTCGCGCATCTCGTTTGCGGCGCGATTGGTAAAGGTTATGGCAACGATCTGATCGATATTAAGGTTTTTGTTTTCGCGCAGGATGTGAAGATATCGCTCGACGAGGACGGTAGTTTTGCCCGAACCAGGACCGGCAGTCACCGACACATGCCGGTCAAGCGTGTGCGCGGCGGTTTCCTGTTCGGGTTTTAGTTCCTTTTCCTGCGGAGAGGCACTCAAGGTCGTTCCGTTTCAGGGGTTAAGACAAAGACTCCCATTCATCCAGGAGAATTTCACGGTCGATAATCCTCTCAACTTCGCGAATCATCATCCGAAGTTGAGGAGCGGAATACTCCCTGTTTGATGGAATGGTCAGGCGGTGATTCTCGTAGACCATGAATTGATGCTTCGCTCCCGAATACAAGCCGTCGAAACCGAGTTGGCGCAGCCGGCGCACAAAGTCGTTGCGCCTACACGGCCTCCATTGGCTCATACTCCGGCTCCTTGTTCAGGTCGATGCCGTCCACGACGGGCAGACTATGTCCTAACTTGAGACCTACAAGAATCCAGTCTTCTAAAGTAGAACGCAGTTCAGCTTCGCATTCCTTCAATGTCGCGCCAAAGGCTACAACTCCTTTGCAGGAAACGATGCCGCCAGCGAAGGAGCCGTCTTCCAACTTGTCATACTCAGCTTCGGCGATTGCGCGGTCGATGTAATCAGTCAGGATGTAATTTGCGTTCATATCAAAACCTCTTGGGCTTGTAACGATAACAACCTCTCTGTTCCAAAACAAGCCATTGGACGCCCTCAATCATAACGCGACAATCGATCCCAATACACTTAGACAACCGCAGCGATTATTGAGTATTCGCTCTATGTCTGGATCTTGGTAGGTTGTAATCCCGTTTTGCCTGTTCCGCCAGAAATAGTTATCCGGCTTGTCGTCAGGTTGGTCCTTCAAGGCCCCTTTCCAAGCGAGCGCTATCTTTTCTGCCGAAGGATAAACTGGAGGGTTGCCTTCAAGCGTCGGTTCATTTGGTGTCGCTAGGAGCAAATCTAGATTTACTGCTTCACCACTATCCAGATTGGGCCAGGGAATTTGGAGCAGACCGCGTTCACAGATCAACCGTCCTCCCTCAATTCCGCGTGCGAGGTCTAGAAAATGATTCTCTCCGACGACATGATTTGCCCAACCGTCCAGCAACTCATCGCTTGCGTTGCCGTTGGGATTGCGCAAGAGCGCGACACAACCCCAAGAAGACGCAATCGTACCGTCGGGTTGAGGACAGTTGCGTTCAGCCGCCCAGAGGAATCTTGCCTCGCTCTTCAAATCTTCGAGGGAGGCGACGTCATTCGCGCACGGAAGAACCTTGGCGTTACCAAGCTGCATTGGTTCCGAGGAGAAGACCATTGTGTATGTGCCCGTGGCCGATAGTCGACCATAGCGAATAGGGACGGTCACCGAGATTTCGTCCTGCATTCTTAATCGCGATTGGCGCCATGCTTCGCGCACACCAGTGCCCCAGTACAGAGAGCCAATCGCAAGGATACCGATCGTGGGACACACTGGTTCAGCACTCCTTTCCTCGGCTTCGCTTCTTCCGATCAATCCGATACTTCTCGTAGCGGCAGACAGCCACGTAGTCGCAAAACTTACATGTCTTATAGCCTTCCGACGGCTCCACCGTGAACCGCCCGGCGCGCATGCGATCGAGAAAGTCCCAAATCCGCGCCGTCACTTCGGCGCGAAACTGTTGCCATTCGTATTCAGAGAAGATCGAGTTCTTCGCCTGTAAAGCGAGATAGTCGTCGTTAAAATCTTTGCGATACATGCCCGTGTTTCGTCGCTCGGACCCGCCTCGCAGAGTGTAGTAGCCACCACCGGCGATCGCGTGGCCCGGAAAGAAGAGCTGTTCGAGAGCTTCGAGGTAGATCGGAATCTGCAAGGTGCGCCCCTCGTAGATGTCTTCTTTGCGAGCTCCCCGGGAAAGCTTGTAGTCGTAAGCAACCAGCGTTTGATCCCGGGCGATGTCCACGCGATCAATCTGCCCACTGATTTTCATCGTTTCCTCGCCGACAAAAGTCGAACGGACTAACCGCAAAGGCTCATCGGTCGACTCCGGATCTCTCGCCGCCGACTTCATACCACCAAAAGCCAGCTCGAAGCGCGCCGGTGTGACTCCAGCACCGGCAGTCTTCTCCTGAAGGTCTAACTCATACAGCAGCACCTGTTCGAGAATAATTTTGCGAATCTCGCGATCGAGTTTCCAAACCTGTTTATTGAGTGGCGGCACCACTTGTTGATGCAGATCGAAAACGTCATCCGCTATCTGCAACAGTTCCTTAGTGAGCTCTGCGCGCTGCGCCGGATCGAAGCGTTCCCCTCGATGCTGTTCAAAAAAGCGCCTCAGAATGTCATGCAGGAGTTTGCCTGCGTCCAACGCCTGCAAATCCAGCGCTGCCTCGCCGCGTGGCTCAAGTTTCAGGACTCGTTGCGCGAAAAAGCGATAGGCGCAGTTGCCGAAGGTTCCCAGGCCGCTGGCGCTATGAACGAAGTCAGGACCAAATCTCTTTTCGATTAACGCAAGCAGATCGGGATCGGTAATCTGCCCGTCGTAAGAACCAAAACCCTCTCCCGAGCGCTCGCGTTCAATGCCGATTCGGCTCAAAGCCGACTCGCTCAGGAGTCGATCGTTACGCGCCAACGATAGCAACGCGCTGATCTGTGGATGTGGACGCAATCCCTCGCGCTCGACTTTGTTGAGGTGGTGTTGCTCCTGTCGCACGAGACTAATCGCCACTTCCTTTGCGGACGAAGCCTCGCGGAGCTTCACGCCATCATAGTCAGGACGAGCCACGTCTTCTTTAACAAGCTTCGCGGGCGCTATCGCCCGGCGTAATTCATCAACGTAGTAAGAAGCGACTGTTTCCATATCGCCTTCAAGCAAAAGCGGACGTGTCAGGTACAAGCGCTCGAGCGCGCGACACGCGGCCTGATAAAAATAGTGTTCTTCCTTCAACAAGGTGTTGGGAGAGATGTCTTCCAGCGTCAGACCGTAATGTTTCAGCCGCTCGCGTTCCTCGTGCGGGTAAATCCAATCGCGCGAAGCGCTCAGCGGAAAGCCGCCTTCAACCAGGCCGGCGATAAACACGGCCCGAAATCGCAGCCCGCGCACGTCCGTCGCCTCCAACACACGTAAGCCACCACGCTCCGCGCTGCCAAGCGTCACGGTTTGCGAGCTCAAACAACGCCGCACTTCCTCGATGACACTTGTCAGCGTCGCGAGCGGTATGTTTTCGGTCGACTCAGCTCTGGTAAGTTGAATGCTCTTGATTGCCGTCAGGAAAGCGCGGCGCAAACCTTCAAGCGCGTGCAGATCCAAGGTCGCCCGCGGCAGCTCGTCGTCGTCCGTTTGTCGAACTGGTCGGCTTACCTGTTGGCTGAATTGAAACTGATCCAGCAGCTTCATTATCGCGGCGCGCAACTCCAGCGGTTGGCCCTCACGCGGCACCGCTTGAATGCGCGCGGCGAAACGCTTGACCACGAGCGTCGCCCAGGCAATCACCGCGGGGTGTACGTCGCGCTGCGGCCGGCGCTTCTTCTCAACCTGCTTATCTTCCGGCTGGACGGTTTCAGCATCCTCCATCTGCGCTTCGTCATCGTCGCTGACTGGTTCGGCTGAGTCTATGTTCAGTAGTTCCTTCGTCGCTTCCGCATTCGGTAGTTGCTCAATCAACTTCCGGCAGCGGTCCAGCCAGTCTGTCAGGCGCAGTTCGCCGCCCACATACGCGATGACATTTTCCAGCGTGTCGGCGTCCCAGCGGCCAATGCCGAATCCGCGGCGGCGGCGTTCTTCGCGCTCGGCATTGCGTCCGGCCCCAATCGTCTCGCCTTCACGAAGCAAATCGGCAAACTTTTCTTCAAACTCTGTTGCCAGCGCATCAAGCTCTTCCTGATGAAGACGGAAATAGCCCGACTTGATCTGATCGGCGAGCTGCGGCATTTTCAAAACGTTCGATTCCTCGCGGGCCAGCTCGTCGAGTATGCCGAGCAACTTGAGCGCAGCGCGCGTCGCGGGAATTTCATCGACAGTTATGCGGCGGTCCAGGCTGCACGGCAACGACTCTTCGCGCATGACGCGGCTGATCGTTTCCGCATATGCCGCGCGCTCACGCACAACCAGCGCGATATCCGAAAGCTTATAGTCTTCGAGCAACACCAGTCGTTTTATCTCTTTCGCAATCGCCCGGATCTCTGTTTCCCGATCCGTGCAATCGAAGTAACGAATCTCAGACTGCCTGTCCCGGTCGTCCAGTTCTACAGGATCGTCCGCGAGCTGCTGGTTCGCGAGCGACGGGTTAAAAAGTTTTTCCCTGAGGGGAGAAAGCGCGCCTTGCGTTGTCAGACTCGCCAGACTGTGTTTGATATCAAAGGCAGCAATAGAACAAAGCTGGTTAATGGTCTCGTTGAATGGAGTGAATATCTCCGGATTGCGATCGTCCTTGTTCAGGTTGACGAGCACTTCCGGAATTTGCGGAATCAACAGTTTCAGCATCTCGCCCTGGGCGGGAGTGAAGTCGAAGAACCCGTCGAGCACGAGCAGCCGCACGTCTTCCAGCCACGGAAGACGTACCTGTCCATTAATGCCGCCACGAAGAATCTGGAGGGCGCGCAACCCGTCGGCATCGCCTTCAGTGAGTTTGTTTTGTTCCAACAGATTCGCATAGGTCGAATAAACCAGAGCTACGTCCTGATCGAAATCAATCTGGGGATGGAGGAGCTGGGGGCGCTCGCCGCCCCGGCCCGTCAGCGGCCATTGGTGTTTGATGCTGTCATCTTCCGTGGCATCCTGCACGCGATTCGAGACAATCTCCGCAAACGCGGCGGGCGTTTTTCCCGCCCGCTGAATCTCGCCAATCAAGGTGGCAATCGTATTTACGCAGCCTTCGCGATTCGCCAACGGCGCGATTGCTCTTAGTTTTCCCTGTGCCTTCAGCCGCAACAGCAATTGCGAGATCAAACTTCGCTTGAGCGGAAACTCTTCACGATCGATCGGCATCCGCGGCGACAGACGGTTGCCGGTGGGTTCAGCGACGGCGGTCGAAATGAGGTGGCG
>JBGPYG010000366.1:0-4134 GCA_041493085.1 Pyrinomonadaceae bacterium
GTGCTCCTCGCGAGCTGCCTTTAGGTCGCGACAAACGCGTTCGAGAAAACTCTTGATGATTTGCCGCCGTCCGGCAAACCACCAATGGCTTTCCTCCACCCGGCGCATAATCGCGTAGGTGTGTTGCTGCATCTCCTGCGGCAGCGGTTCGGTGATGATATTTGTCGTGGTGGACACTGGCTTTATCTGTTAGTGCTCCGCATTGTAAAGCATTAGAACCTCGCTCCCATATCGGATAGCGAGGTTCGTTGGATTGGCAAGCGGAGTTTCGCGGCTCGGCCGCCGCACAGGGCGGAAAGGCTCAGCCTTTCCGTAGCCGATCCCCATTCCTGGAGGCTGCGCCTCCACGATCGCCGAAGGCGCAGCCTTCTCAAATCACCGCTAACGGAAAACCATAGGCTTTCCCCACTGTGCGGCGGCCGAGCCGCAATTTGCCACGCTGAACTTGTCAATCGCCCAACCTCTGTCTTCGAAACCACTCAACGAATCGCTGTATGCCCTCTTCAATTTGCGTCTGCGGATTGTAACCAAGCAGTTGCCGAGCTTTCGTGATGTCGGCAAAAGTCTGCGGCACATCGCCGGGTTGTAACGGCTGACGGTCTATCGTCGCAGTCGTTCCCAACTCTTTCTCGAGTAGCGAGATCAGTTCGCGCAGCTCGACCGTGCGCGACTCGCCGAGGTTGATCACTTCATAATCACTCTCCGCGTAATCGGTCGCCGCACGAACACCAGCGATGACGTCGTCGATGAACGTGTAATCACGCCGCGTTGTGCCATCGCCGAAAACTGGGATCGGTTTACCTTCGCTAATCAGCCGCGCGAATTTGTGAATCGCGAGATCGGGTCGTTGGCGTGGCCCATAGACGGTGAAGAAGCGTAAACAGACGCAGCGTATTCCGTAAAGATGTGTGTACGTGTGGCAGAGCAACTCGCCGGCGGCTTTGGTTGCCGCGTAAGGAGAGATTGGTTGGCGAACAGGATCGTCTTCGCTGAAGGGTACCTTCGCGTTGATGCCGTAAACGGACGAGGAAGAGCCGAACACAAATTGCTTGATGCCGTGCTCCCGCGCCAGTTCCAAGAGATTCAACGTGCCGTTGATGTTTGTTTCCGCGTAAAGCAGCGGCTGTTCCAGAGAAGATCGCACGCCCGCGCGCGCGGCCAGATGCACAATGCAAGCGAAGGTGTTCTCGTCAAAAATCCGTTTCAGCGCCGGCTGGTTGCGAATGTCCACTTCAAATAAACGATAGTTAGGGTTGTTCTCGTGGCGGCTTACATTCGCACGCTTGATTGCCGGATCATAAAAATCATTGAAGTCATCGACCACGGAAACCTGCCACTCGCCTTCCGAAAGCAAGCGATCGACAAGGTGCGAGCCGATGAACCCCGCGCCGCCTGTGATTAGAATGTTCTTCATTTGGTCTTTGGTCTTGGGTCTTTGGTCTTTGCACTTGCGGTTTGGCTAAGGCCAAAGACCGAAGACCTATTTCTTAGCATATATCCAGAGATGCCAGCCCCAGCGCGCAGCCAGCCGCGATTCCAAAGACCGCGGCAACAGGTTTCCAACCAGGGGCAGCCAGCGCTTATTGAGAAAGTAGGTCTTCAAAGTCACTTCCGCGAAATCTTCGAATAGCTCGCGCGCTTCCCGGCGCGAATATACGCGCGCCAACGGGTTGCCGGCTCCGTCCGTATTCTGGCTCAGGAACTCATCGGGCTTTAGATAATATTCCTTTTCAGTCTTCAGTAGTTTTGCATGCTGGCGAAGCGAATCGAGTGGTTCACCGGTAAGCTTATTGACCAGCTTGATTCCCGGCTCCCACTTTAGCAAATGCGCTCCCGCGCGCCGCAGCACCGAAATGTTTACGCGATAATTATACGAGCCGCGATGGTAGAGCATCACTACGGCGCGTCCTCCCGGACGCAGCACGCGATGAATTTCGCGAATGGCTTTGCCGGTCTCGGGCGTGTGATGCAAAACTCCGTGCGAGTAAACCAGATCAAAACTCTCGTCGGGAAAGTCGAGGTTCTCAGCATCCGCCGTTTGAAACTTGCCGGGCAGATCGAACAACTCAAAACGCCTGCGCGCCAGTTCAACTGCCGCGTCGGTAAGATCGACTCCAGTGTAATCCGCGCCAGCTTCGGCAAACTGCGCCCCGTCGGTTCCGAGTCCACAACCAATTTCCAGGACCTTCAAGCCGCGCGCGCCGGCAAAGTCAGCAGCAATGGGAATGTGCCACTCTTTAGTGTAGCGATGCGCCTCGACCAGTTCGTAAAACTGGCGTGTGCCCGGCGCCGCATCGGCAAACTTCACGCCGCAGGGATTCGCCTGCCAAAAAGCGCGCACTCGTTCCTTGAGGTTTGCATTTGTATCGGACATCGAAAGCTGATCAGGATAGCAGAAGCCTGGCAGAAGCCCGACCCACAGGCACCCAGACGGGCAGCACGGCAGGGGTGGGACTCTCACTCAGGGGGCTTTGCCTTCACAAAACTGCAAACAGCTTATATGCTTGGCGCGCTCAATCACCACTCTTCGGGGCACCGCCTCTCGCTATCAAAGCCATGGTTGAACGAAAATCTCAAAAGGCAGGAAGCAATGGACCCGCTCTCATCTCGACGAGCGAGGTCGCCCGGGGCAGGCCGGAGGTTATCGTAGAATTTTTGTTCGATCGTGGTCTGCTCCATATCTCGGTAAATAATATTGGCGACCGACCAGCCATCAACGTTTCGGTGAAGTTTAATAAGAAGATCCTGGGGATCGATGGCACGAAAGAAATTTCAGCCCTCGCCGTCTTTAAGAACATTGAGTTTCTCGGCCCCCGAAGAGAGATCGTTTCGCTGCTCGACTCCAGCAGTTCTTATTTCAAACGGCAGCAACCAACGAAGATCTCAGCCCTAGTCGCGTACCGCGATCTCGAAAAGCGCCCGTATGAAGTCACGATTAAGCATGATCTTGAGATCTACCGGGAGCTCGCTTTTGTGGTCCCCGTCCCAAGCGATGAAGAAAAGTAATCAGGAGCAATACTGATTAGCCGATAATTCACTGGAGGTGTGAAATGCCAGCAACTAGACGCGACCCTTGTAAGAACTACAATTTTCTGGTCGAGATTGACGGCGTAACAGCCGCGGGTTTTTCTGAGTGCACTGGACTCAGTTCGGAGGTTGAGATAATCGAGTATCGCGAGGGCGGTGATGATCTTGTGCGAAAATTGCCGGGTCTGAAAAAGTTCGGGAACATCACGCTCAAGCGCGGTGTGACAGACTCCCTGGATATTTACACTTGGCACCGCGACGTTTTGAACGGGCAGACCGTGCGCCGAAATGGCGTGATTACACTCTTGGACGACGCGAGGCAGACGGTTGCGCGTTGGCACTTTCGTGATGGCTTCCCTCAAAAATACGAAGGACCCCGACTAAACGCCAAGAGTAACGACGTAGCCATCGAAACGCTCGTGATTTGTTGTGAGTATCTGGAACGAGAAGTACCGTAGGGGTAGCTCCTGATTTTCACTCCTATCCTTTGGGAGCTACCGAAAGAATCCGCTCAATCAACTTAGGGTCGTTGGGTAGCAAGCCTGACTTCGGCAAGCGCGGAGTCAGCGTGGCCCAGTTCTTATCCATCGCAAATACTTTCCGGAACAGCGGTAGCGACTCGTCCACGCGGCCCATGTTCGCGAGAGCAACCGCGTGCCAGTAGATCATCTCGGCGCTGTCAGGCACCAGCTTCTCCGCCGCGCCATACTCGCGCAGCGCGCCTTCGTTGTCCTTATGCTCAACCGCCAGGTCGCCCGCGTTCATGTGGTTGTAGGCACGTTGCAAAGTCACGAGTCGCCGTAGTTCCGTAAGCGGTTCCGGACTGTCGTCAACGCGCAGATCGAAGATGCGATCCTTCCAGGCCTGGCCCGTTGGCTTCCCCGTGACCACGACGAGTGCGGCGGATTGCCGGCCGCGAATGTCGCCACCGACAGCCTGCGCGGCGTCCAACGCCGCCAGCATGCGATCGGCCAGATCGCCTTTCGTGTTCGCAAAAGCCTGCGCCATCGCCGGCCACACCTTGTCGTTGAGCATCAGATTCGCCTGGACAGAAAAGTCTTTACCAACAAAATGCCCGGCCGCGTAGATATCGTTCTTGCCGGTCCA
>JBGPYG010000175.1:0-7622 GCA_041493085.1 Pyrinomonadaceae bacterium
CACGTTTCCAATTTTCGCCCGGTAAAGCGTCCGGTTGATTGCGTCGAGATACTCGCGCGCGTGTTGCAGAAGGGAATCACGACGCGGCTGGTAATGGTTGGCGATGGCAGCGAACGGACCAGTGTGGAATACAGAGCGCGCTGTCTTGGTGTTTACGACAAGTGCGTTTTTGTCGGCAAGCAACCGAACATAGTTGACTACCTCTCGGCTGCGGACGTTTTGCTGTTGCCGTCCGAACAGGAATCGTTTGGTCTAGCAGCGCTCGAAGCGATGGCGTGTGAAGTGCCGGTTGTCGCTTCGCGAGTCGGTGGTATTCCGGAAGTCGTGACGGATGGCGAGACGGGATTCCTGAGCGAAGTCGGCAACGTAGAGAAGATGGCCGAGGATGCTGCGCGGCTTTTGCGCAATGCACCGATGCGGCGCGCGATGGGCAAACGCGCGCGCGAGTCTGCGGTGTCGCGTTATCGCACCGACATTGTCATCCCTCTGTACATTGAGTTTTACGAACGCGTCCTCGCAAAGCAAGGAAAGTAAGTCCAAAGTCCAAAGTCCAAAGTCCAAAGTCCGTCGGCGCGAGTTCAGAGTAAAACCTTCAGGTTCCTTTGCTGCGACAGATGTAAGGAGAAGCTTGAACTTTGAACTCGCCTGCGGACGTTGGACTTTGGACATTGGACTTTGGACTTTCTAAGTCATGCATTCCATCATCATCGGCACTGCCGGCCACATCGATCACGGAAAAAGTTCACTAGTCCAGGCCCTCACTGGAAAAGATCCCGATCGTTTACCCGAAGAGAAACGGCGTGGCATCACCATCGATCTTGGTTTTGCCGACCTTGATCTCGGCGACGTGCGCTTTGGCTTTGTTGATGTACCCGGCCATGAGCGCTTCGTGAAAAACATGCTGGCCGGCGTGCACGGAATCGACGCCGTCGCCCTGGTGATCGCCGCTGATGAAGGGGTGATGCCGCAAACACGCGAGCACTTCGATATCTGCCGGCTGCTCGACGTGCAACACGGTTTGGTAGTGCTGACGAAAACAGATCTCGTCGAGGAGGAGTTGCTCTCCCTGGTGCGTGCCGAAGCGGAGGAACTGGTTGCCGGCTCGTTTCTCGAAGGCGCACCGATCATCGCCGCGAGTGCACGAACAGGAGACGGGTTGGAAGAATTTCGCGCGGCGCTACGCCAAATTGCCGGACACATCCCGGCGCGCTCGTCGGATTTTATGGCGCGACTACCCATCGATCGTGCCTTCACGATGAAAGGTTTTGGCGCGGTGGTTACGGGCACGCTCGTCGCGGGAGAAATTTCCGCAGGGGATGAGCTGGAGTTGCTACCCGCAGGTGTTCGCGTGCGAGCTCGCGGAGTGCAAGTGCACGGAACTTCAGTTCCTCAGGCGCAGTCAGGCCAGCGAACCGCGGTGAATCTCGCCGGCGTAGACGCAGCCGACATCGAACGTGGGATGGTACTCGCTCCGATTGGCCGTTTTCATGCGACGCAAATCATCGACGTTGAGCTTAGCGTCTTGCCAAGTGCGCCGCGGGCTATTCGCACTCGTTCGCGCGTCCGCGTGCATATCGGTTCGGCGGAAAAGCTCGCTCGCGTTAGGGTGCTCAACAATCGCGGCGAAATATCGCCCGGCGAAACTGCGTTTGCGCAACTACGATTCGAAAGCCCGGTAGTGGCCCTGCACGGTGAACGTTTTATCGTTCGCTCTTACTCGCCAGCCGAGACTATTGCCGGTGGGCTGGTCCTGGATCCTCAGGCGACGAAACATCGCGGCAAAGAATTGGCTAAGACTCATGGACGCCTGCGCGCGCTAGCAGATTCCGAGCGACCTGGGAAGTTCGCCGTGTTTGTCGCAGCGTCTGGCGATAAGGGATTGCGACGCTCGGACATCGCGGCGCGCACAGGTTGGAACGATGAAGTGGTATCGCAAGTGGCTATGAAGGCCCAGGAAGCGCCTTTGGAGGCTGCGGGGGAAGCGGCGATAGTCGAAGCGGAAGGTGTATTCGTTGCCAGGGAGAACTTCGAGCGGCTCTCTCGCATAGCGGTGGAAGCGGTGAAACTACATCACCAGCGCGACCCGCTCTCTCGCGGGCTGGCCCGCGAGACCTTGCGAGAGCGTCATTTCGCTCATGCTGCTCCGGAAATATTTAGCGCGGTCATTACACGTCTGGAAAGGGATGGCGCGCTCGTTGCGGAAAAAGATGTGGTGCGCCAGAGGGAGCACGGAGTTGAACTATCGGCGGCCGACGCCCAGCTCCGCGACAAGATTGCCGAGGCTTATGAGAAAGCCGCACTCGCAGCGCCCAGCCTCGACCAGGTACTGGTAGGCGCAGGAGTTTCAGTCCCGCAACGCCCGTATGCCAGAAAGATTCTCCAACTGCTGGTTGATAATGGAACTCTGGTGCGCGTGCAGGGCGAAATGTTTTTTCATTCCCAGGCACTCGAACATTTGCAGCGCCGGTTGCGGCAGTATGCGACGGAGCATGAGCCGGAGCGGCTCATCGACGTGGCTACATTTAAAGAGCTGGCCGGCGTTTCGCGTAAGTATGCAATTCCCTTACTTGAGTATTTCGACAGTGAGCGTATTACCCGGCGTGCCGGGGACAAACGAATAATCGTGAGGTAGAACGCCTACTATGCTCAGATTCCGCTCCGGTCACGTTGCAAGACCGGTCAGGCTATCCTTCCGCTGATTGAAAGACTTGCGTTCCGCGATGCCTGGCGTTAACATGCTGGCCACATAGCGTAATCGGCTTTTTCCCTTAAACCTTCATAGCGACTCATTGCCGGAGGGCAAAAATGAAAATAAAAGAGTTGTTGGCCGCGCTGGTGGGTTTAGCTGCAGCCGCTGGTGCGATCTATTACTTCTACAGGTTTGTCACGTTTAGTGATGAAGGGGGCGGTCATTACTTAGGCTGGTATTCGCTGGGCCTGGCAGCCGTTGCCTTTGTCTGCGGGTTAATCTACTTCCTGGGTCACGTCAATCAGGAAGAGGAGATTCACATCACTCAGTAGGCTGTGATGAGCCGGGCATTTTGCGGGTCCTTCGCGGACTATCTGTTTGGCTGCCGACAAAAGCTTATTGCGCGTCGCTGTAGTTAATATCGAAACCGAATCGGACGCCGTTTGTGCACAGTAGCGGTTTTGAGTGCGCAAACGGCGCTTAGTTTGTCATAAAGACCAAAGACTATTCAGGAGAGCCGAATGTTCACAGCTTCTATGGTAATGCTTGCCCAGGTGGAAACAACTTTTACCAAGCCCACCTACTTTATCCCGGTCTTTTTGGGAATGTTCCTGCTTGGCGCCGTGGTGTGGTTGGTAGCAGCCGTGCTCGGCTTCGCGCGCGCGCGCGCCTTTGGCCCGTCGGCAAGATGGTTTTCGTTCGCTGCGGTATGCTTGCTGCTGTTTCATATTCAAATCATTGCGGTCGGTTTTGGGGTGGTAACCAACGACACCAGCCTGGCGTTTAGTATTCTGACGTTTCTCAATTTGTTTGTTATCCTCGGAGCTGTCTGCGCAATTATGGGCTTTATTAGGCTGACCAGCCCACGCTAATGTCCGACAGACTTTAGTTTGTCGCTGGCAAGGGGAGTTGGTGACGGGAGCGACAACCAATTGGAGTTTGTCGAACATCGCTAGAGTTCGCTTAATGCTGAAAAAAGCTTTTGCAATAGCCGCGCTCGCACTTGCTGTGGGCGCGGCGTTTTTGTTAGTTCGCCAGCAAGGGCGCGCGGGTAGCGGTGTGCGGCAGGATTCATTCGTGCGAACGCGAGCCAGCCGATTCGTCATCAATGGGCGACCCTTTCGCTTCGTTGGTGCAAACGTCTCTGTGATGTACCGCGACGAGGATCGCGCGCGCATGCCGGAAACTTTGCGGCAGGCCTCGCAGTCGGGCATTCGTGTTGTGCGGGTGTGGGCTTCGGGTGAAGGTGGGCCACACGACATCGGGCCGGTAGCCGATCTGGCTGACTGGCCGCGCACGCATCCGCTGCGCTGGGCGCCGGACAAATGGAATGAAGAAGCGTTTGTTCATCTGGACAACGTCATCGCCGAAGCCGCCCGCAACAAACTTCTCGTGCAGCTCTGTCTGGCAAACTGGTGGCGCGACACGGGTGGCGTCACACAGTATCTGCGCTGGGCAGGCATCACGGACGCCGCCGACGAGAAGTTTCGTTTTGGCATCAATCCCGAACGCGCGATGCTGTTTTACACAAACGACGAGACGCGCCGCCTCTATCGCGAGCATCTCGAGAAGCTTGCCACCCGCCGCAACACCGTAACCGGTATTCTCTATCGCGACGACCCAAATATTTTTGGCTGGGAGTTGATGAATGAGGCCCAGGCGGTAACGAGCCGGTGGTCGGAACGCCGGGCGTGGATTGCCGAGATGAGCGCCTATTTGAAGTCGCTTGACCCTAACCACATCATCGCGCCGGGCGATTGGGGTTACCGCACGGCCGCGGAAAGGCGTGAGTGGCTACGGGATCACCAGTTGCCCAATATCGATTATTGCGACGTGCACAATTATCCGTTGGACGACACGGACAGTTTTGTTGATTCGCCGAAGGCGCTGGGCGAGTTTATTGACAACCGTGCGGCTGCGGCTTTCTTGATAAAGAAGCCGCTGGTGTTTGGGGAATTCGGAATGGGCGTGGAAGGCTACAAAGGCTTTTCGCAGGTTGAGTGGTATCGCGCCTTCTTTGAGAACAATGTTCGCGCGGGCGCGGGCGGCGCAATGTTTTGGATCCTGACGCCTGATCCTGCTCGTGGCTACGGCGTCACCTATTCCACAGATCGCGACAAGGGTGTGTTGGCCGAAGTAACTCGCGCTGCGCAGATGTTTGCTTCGCTTGCCTCTGCTGATCCGCCTGATCGATTGGCTGACGCCGAACGTCATTTGGTACCGCGACAATTTGCCTGGACGCGTCCCGCGAACGATCCGGCAACGCTGCCGCTGATGATCGTGCGCGAAGACAAATCAATCTTGTATCGCTTCAAGCCGCAGATGGTGGCGAGTGAGCGCTTCGAAAAGGTGGGCGGTGGCCCGGGATACATCTGGGGATTCGGAGTTGGGCACCTCGAGTACACAGTGCCGGCCCGTGAGGATCGTCGCCGCGTAAGCCAGATAATTGTCCGCGCGCACATCCAGCCGGTGCTGCCGATCGATGCCAAACCCCAGGACATAAAAACGCGCGTAACGCTTTTTGTGGATGGGGCGGACTGCGGCTCACGACTAATTCCGATCGAGCCCACGGGCCGACCGTTGATCCAGGAGTGGCGAGTCGATGCGTTGTTAGTCCGGCTTCGCGCCATGCGGGGCCGAACGATCAGTATCCGCTTCGCGGTCACGCCCGAATCCGATTGGCTCTACGGCGTGAACATCTCAAACTGGCCCGAAGGCTACGAGTCGCACGATGCCAAGCCGGTAGAGGTTGAACTTCGACGGTAACCGTTTGATAGGCATTCAGACCAGTATTAAGATTTCTTGCATCGCTTCACGAAGGTGGCAAGGAGTTTGAGTCTGGACTATGCTTGCCTGTGGCAATATCGTGCGGGCATGCCGACGGTGTTGCGATTAGGGCCTTATCGGTTTTTCTTTTACGCAGGTGACCGGGAGGAGCCGCAACACGTTCACGTTGAACGTGATAATAACGTGGCTAAGTTTTGGCTTGATCCGGTGAGATTGCAAACGAGTGGAGGATTTAATAGAACCGATATTAGTCGCATACAGAACCTCGTTGAAGAGAACAGTGAGATTCTGATGAGGAGTTGGAATGAGTTCTTTAACCACTGATGTTAGAGCACAGAGGGTTGTTATTACGGCCGACAGCTTGACGGTCGACCTGAACGACGGCCGCTCTATCTCGGTGCCTCTCGCCTGGTACCCGCGGCTCTTGCATGGCACGCCTGAAGAACGGAACAATTGGCGTCTAATGGGAACTGCCGAGGGCATCCATTGGCCCGATCTGGATGAAGATATCAGCATCGAGAACCTGTTGCGGGGAAACCCTTCTGGCGAGAGTGACGAGTCGTTCAAGAAATGGTTGAAAAAGCGAACGACAATTCCTCACGATCCTGCCTAGTGTTAAACGGCTGCCACGGCGTGAAGAACAGAAAGTGGATATGGCCAAGCTCGAAACGGCACTTAGTCTCGAACAGATTCTGGAGGGCATGCGTCAGCTCAGTGATCAGGAGAAGAGAGCGCTGGCCTCAATCATCGTGTCAGATCCGAGATTGGAAGCATTCGTAGAAGAGTTGGACGACAACCTAACGTGCGAGCGGACCGCCAATGAAGCGCCGCCGGAGCCGTTTAGTTTGCCCGAGCAAATACGCCTTGTACCTCAGTGATTTCCGCTTTTCAAGTGGCGATCAAGAAAATCCGCCGAAGCGCGGTAGGCGCGCAACCAATCCTCGTGTCTTAGAAAATCATGAATCTCATCCGGGAAGATCAATTGCTCAAACTCCACGCCCTGAGTTCGCAAGGCCTCGACGAGATGCACCGTTTCGCTAAACGGCACGTTGCGGTCGTCATCGCCGTGAATTAACAGCACCGGCGAACGCCACGTCTTGATCGACGAGAGCGGCGACGATTCAAACGCCAGCCGTGCGGCATCAGGCTTGGCCAGTGGATCGTAAGCCGGCACAAAGTTGCGAACGACTATGTTCCAGTCATGAACGCCGTGCATGTCGACGCCGGCGGCGAAAAGATCGGACGCTCGTGACAATCCCATCGCTGTCAGGTAACCACCGTACGAACCGCCCCACAAGCCAATCCTTTGCGGGTCCACATCCGGACGATTGCGCATGTAAATCCCCGCGCCCATCACGTCGTTGAATTCGCTGCCGCCGGTCGCGCCATAGTTCAAAGCCTCGCGAAACTCCATGCCGTAGCCAATGCCGCTACGGTAGTTTACCGACAGCACGATGTAACCATGGTTCGCAAGATACTGATTCATCGCGTAAGCGTTGCGGTAGTAATACATGTAGTGCCAACCCAGCAGCATCTGGCGGCGCGATCCGCCATGGAAGAACAGAATCGCCGGATGACGTTTCGTCTTGTCGAGGTTCGCCGGAAGAAACAGTTGACCATGAATCTTCATTCCGTCGGCGCCATCAAGAATTATCTGTTGTGGCTCGACTAACAAGCTTTCTGGAAACTCGGCAGGAATTGTTTGCGGGGCCAGGTCGCGCGTACTTTCGGAGCCAATCTGGATCGCGGCACGCTCGGGACGTCGCGCATCTGAGTGAAAGAAAGCGACGCTCCGGCCATCGCTGGTCGCAACTGGCGACCACTCGATTCCGCTTCCCAGTATCGCAGCCGTTACGGCCGTTGCCTGCTTTCCTCCCGCGGTCGGGACGCGCCAGATGTATCTGCGATCGATATCGGCTTGATTTGACGAGTAGATAATCTCTTTCCTATCCGCGCTCGCCGCCACGTGTTCAACTTCAAACTCTCCAGGTGTTAGTAGAACAGCTTTGTTATTGCGCGAATCAGCAGAGGCGGGAACTGAATAGAGGTGCGTCCAGCCGTCTTTCTCCCAGGGGAAGACGATGCGGTCATCAGCCGACCAGACGAGTTGATCTTCGGCAACAATATTTCTAAACACACTGCCCGC
>JBGPYG010000003.1:0-31911 GCA_041493085.1 Pyrinomonadaceae bacterium
AAGTCGTCAAGTTGCAATTTCCTTACAAATTTATGCCAGAGGATGGCGGCTCGGAATGTTATCTCGTAGAACAACTCAAACATTGAGAATAATCAATTGATAAGAGGGTCTTCCCAAAGGGCGGCTGCCTTCATCCTTTCACCTACCTGTGCTAACCTCTGCCTCATCCCGAATAGCTGAACCCAATACGAGTTTTTCGAGACAACCAAGTTCCCTATGCCCTGGTTTAGCAAAAAAAGTAAACAGATTGAGACCGTTCCACCCGAGGAGCGGGTAGTCAAAACGGAGAATGTCTTCGTCAAATGCGATGGCTGCGAAGCGCACCTCTACAAACGCGAACTCGAAGAGGGACTACAGGTCTGTATTCACTGTGGCTATCATTTTCGCATCGGTGCGCGTGAACGCCTGGCGATGCTCTTCGACGACGGTAAGTTTGAAGAGCTTGATGCCGAGGTCATCTCGATCGACCCGCTAGAATTTGTTGATACCAAGCCTTATCCCGCGCGACTCAAGCAAGCAAAGAAAACCTCCGGTCTGCCCGAAGCAATAATCAATGGCCGCGGCAAAGTTGGCGATCATCTCGTGCTCGCGGGGGCGATGGACATGTCGTTCATCGGCGGCTCGATGGGTTCGGCGGTGGGCGAGAAAGTCACACGACTGATCGAACGAGCCTTGAGAGAGCACGGCGCAGTGGTCATCTTTGCAACTTCCGGCGGCGCCCGCATGCAGGAGGGCGCACTCTCGCTAATGCAAATGGCTAAAATCTCCGCAGCTCTCGCGGAGCTGGATGAGGCCCGCCTTCCTTTTGTTTCGGTATTAACTGATCCAACTACCGGCGGCGTCACCGCCAGCTTTGCCATGCTCGGAGACATCATCATCGCCGAGCCGAAAGCGCTCATCGGTTTTGCGGGACCGCGCGTAATTGAACAGACGATACGGCAGAAACTGCCAAAGGATTTTCAAAAGTCCGAGTTTCTTCTTGAGCACGGCATGGTCGACGCCATCGTCGATCGGCGCGAGATACGAGATTACATAATCAAGCTGCTCAACTTCATGATGAATCCGGAAATCTCCAGCAGTTCGGAAATTGAACGTCTGCGCACGCGTGCTGCTTCAGGCAAGTAACCATCCCACCTGCGCTACCACTATTACTTATCAGCCCGGACCGCCAAGGACGCAAATGCTTATTTGGCCGCGGATTTTCGCGGATGAACGCGGATCAGAAGGAAACCTCAGACGATTCGACTAGACGCTTTTTCAGACCTGTGTAAATCCGCGAAAATCCGCGGCCCAATAATGCTGCGCATCCTTTGCGGTTTAGTTCGCGGGGTGTTAATGCTATGCATCTCATGACCTTTGAGGAAACCACCGAGTACCTGCTGAGCCTCGGCCACGAGACACTCGCCATTAAGCTGGGGCTTCGCAACACAGAACTGCTGCTCGAAACCCTCGGCAATCCTCATCGCTCCTATGAAGTCGTACAAATCGCAGGAACAAATGGCAAAGGCTCTACGGCGGCAATGCTTGATTCAATTTGTCGCGCTGCCAGAATTCCGACCGGGCTTTACACGTCTCCGCACCTTATCTCCATCACTGAACGGATCAAAATTGACGGCAGCAACATTTCTGAATACGCCTTCGCGAAGTATGCGAGCGAAGTGCGCGAGGCAGCGGAGAATTTGCTGGCTCGCGGAAAGATTGAGGCGTTACCAACTTTTTTCGAACAAGTAACCGCCACTGCACTCCTGGCATTTCGAGAGGCGGCTATCACACTCGCGATTCTCGAAACAGGATTGGGCGGACGACTCGATGCCACCACCGTCGCCGGAGCAAACACGGTCGCGATAACCACGGTGTCACTCGATCACCAGGAGCATCTCGGAGAAACACTTGAAGAGATCGCTTTTGAGAAAGCAGCTATCATTCGCCCCGGTGTGACTGCGATCAGCGCGACCCAGTCGGCCCAGGTTCTCGAGGTGATCTTGAAACGCTGTAGCGAATGTGGGGTTAAGGTGCCTGTTGGAGGATGTCGCACCTTTGAATTAGGCGCCAGGCCTGGGGGATTGTTTGATGTCACTTTCGAGACTGACGAAGATCGCTATGAGAACGTTCACCTCGCCCTGCGCGGGCGGCACCAGTTCACAAACGCGTGTCTCGCGATTCAACTCGCTGAGTCGTTGCGAAGTCGAGGTTTCGCCATCTCGAAAAGTGCCATCGCCAAGGGTATTGAAGCAACTCGGCACGAGGGCAGGTTGAGCCTGCATTTCGGCAGCTCGATCTTACTTGATGGCGCGCACAATCCTGATGCGGCCCGAGCCCTGCGCGAGTATTTGGATGAGTTCGTTAAAGAGCCGTTAACGCTTGTTTTCGGAGCTATGAGCGACAAGAGGTTGGCGAAGATGGCTGCGATTCTGTTCCCCGGTGTTGACCAACTTGTTCTTACGCAGCCTGCCAATCCCAGGGCTGCTTCGGTTGAGATTCTGCAAACGCTGGCCGAGAATTTCGTGCAAAGTAATAAGATCCATGCAGTGCCTAAGGTGAGCGAGGCGCTGAAGAAAGCACGCGCTGTGACTTCAGCGGACGGCCAGATTTGTGCGACTGGCTCGCTTTACCTTATTGGAGAGTTATCTGCTGCACTTTGGGCTGACTCGCAAAGCTAATTCATAAAGGAACAATCATGGCTTCAACAGACTGTCCTCAAATACTAAGTAGCGAAGAGACTTTTCGTGGACGCGTGTTCAGTGTGACGGTTGACACGACCCGAGAGGGAGACAAAACCTACCGGCGGGAAGTAGTGCATCATCCCGGCAGCGCGGTCATCGTACCTGTATTTGAGGACGGCACAATCGCGCTCGTGCGCCAGTATCGGCATCCGGCCGTGCGTTATCTCCTGGAAGTGCCGGCGGGAAAACTCGATCAGGGGGAAGTACCGCCGGAAGCTGCGGCGCGTGAACTGGAGGAGGAGCTGGGCTTCGTTGCGGGCCGCTTAGAGAAGTTGGCTGAATTTTTTGTTTCGCCGGGGTTTTGCGAAGAGAAGATGTGGGTTTACCTCGCTACTGACTTGACGAAAACTCAGCAGCGACTCGAAGACGATGAAGTTATCGAGGTAGTCCGCCTTCCCTTCTCCCAAGCGTTGAGCATGATTACGACCGGGGAGATAGAAGACGCGAAGACCATAATCGGCGTGATGCTGGCTGCCCCTCGCGTCGGCCCTTCAATGTTGGAGGCCGCCTATCCCGCAGTTTGAGCCAACAAAACTTCAAACCGATTGCATTCGCGCGCTAATCTTTCTGATTGACCCCTTTAGAGCAACTTCATACACTTCAAACATCGTGTCTAATTTTACCGAAGCCGCCCCACTTCCAATTCCGGAAGATCCAAGTTCAATCAACCAAGAAGAACTTCCGCTCCAGAATCAATATCAGGTGACTGATCCGAACAAGCCCGCGTGGGGGGTCGGCGGCGCGCTGCTCATTTGGTTTGCCAGTCTCCTTCTGGTGGTAGTGATGCCGCTGGTTTTCTTGATTCCTTACGCGTCACACCGGGGCCTCAATACAGGAATGCCGGATTACGTGAAGGCTCTGGCTGAACTTGCCATCAGCGATAAAACCGCTGTCTTACTTCAGGTGCTCGCGCTTGTTCCCAGTCATTTAATAACCCTACTTCTGGTGTGGGCCCTGGTCACTCGTTTTGGCAAACAGTCTTTCTGGGCAGCCATCGGCTGGGGGTGGGATTGGGCGCGTGGCCTGCGATTGTTGTCTTGCATCGGGCTGGGCATAGTCTTGTTTGGTGTAGGCAGTGTTATTGCCAGGGTAGTTGGCTCTGAGCAACATACTCAACTCGAACAGATCATTAACAGCTCACTTGCCGCCCGTTACGCGATTTCGTTTCTAGCCGTGTTTACGGCGCCTTTGGTGGAGGAGCTGATCTACCGGGGCGTACTTTACGCGCCGCTAGAGAGGTTAGCGGGCGCGCCTGGCGCGGTGACAATTGTGCTAGCTCTCTTCACGATAATCCATGTTCCGCAATATTGGCCCAACGTTGGTGTAATCGCCGCCGTTGCGCTGCTGAGCATTGTATTGACCCTTGTTCGTGCCTATTCTGGCCGGCTGCTTCCGTGTATCGTCATTCATCTTGTCTTCAACGGAATTCAGGCGATGATTTTGATCCTGGAGCCTTACGCGCAACGGTTCCTGCCTACTGAGCAAACAGCTCCCACAGCGGCGCTTCTCTTATCATTCATAAACTTCCGTTTCTGACTCGTCATGGATTGCGAAGTAGTTGTAGTAGGCGGGGGCATCGGCGGGCTTACAGTTGCTGCCTTGCTCGCGCAGCGAGGTGTGAATGTCTGTTTGTTCGAAAGAGAGCCGCGAGTGGGCGGCTGCGTGGCCAGCTTTGAGAAATTTGGCTACAGCTTTGAACAGGGAGACGGACTGTACACATCGTGGCAAGCCAACGAGATCCACGATCGAGTTTTTTCCGAACTGCTTGTTGATCCTCCTGAGGTTCGACTATTGGAGCCGAGTTATGTGGTACGGCTTCCTGATCAATCCCAGATCAGACTTGCCGCCGATACTGAGCAGTTTGAAGAAGACCTGCGCAGAAGCTTTCCCGAGTGTGCCGACACGGCAGTCGCGTTTTACCGAAACCTTGGACAGGTAGGTGACGCGTTGCGTCGAGCGCTGCAAAGAGCGCCGGATTTCCTCTCAGCCTCCAAGTCGCGGCGAGCCTACAGCTTGCTCTCGGAGGGTAGGATTGCCGCCGAAATCTTCAGATCCAGCCAGCATTCAGCACTGGATCATCTTAAGGGAGCCTCATTTCGTTTCCGTCGCTTCATCGACCTTCAGTTGCAGGCGCTGACCCAGGCGAGCAGCGCGGAAGTCGCTTACCTTTATGCGGCGCTCACCCTAAGCGCGCCTTGCGGAGGCATGTTTGCTATTCGCGGCGGAGCTTCCGCGTTGGCGAAGCGTCTGGCGGAATCTATAAAACAAAGCGGCGGCAAGATTCGCCTGGACACGCCGGTGCTCAGGTTGTCTTACGACTCTAAAGGTGCCGCGCTGGGCGTCGATCTATTGAGCGGCGAAACTGTGACTGCCTCAAGAGCGATCGTCAGTAATCTGACGCTGTGGGATACCTACGGAAAGCTTGTCGGTCTTAACCGCACACCGACTGAAATTCGAAAACGGTTGAACCGACTACGTAGCTGGGGCGCCTATCTACTGTACCTCGCTATGGACGAAGACGCGGCGGCATCATTGGTTTCAGATCACGTGTTGGCGCTAACTGATTGGCAGGCGGGCCAGGATTATGATCCTGAAACGAACCAGTTGCTGTTTGCTGCGGCGCCCTCCTGGGACCCGCGGGGACCAGAGGGAAAACGAGCGGTCACCGTTCACGCCTTTAGCGACGTTTATAGGTGGTTCACCTTTCACAAAGACGAGACCGAGCTTGAGAAAAGAGATCAGCAGAACCTTGAACTAATCTGGGCGCGGCTACACTCGGCGATGCCGGAGTTAGGCAGCAACATCGAAGTCATCGACACCGCGACGCCACGCACATTTTACGACCTGACTCGCCGGAAGCTCGGCATGGTAGGCGGCATTAGCCCGAAAGCTGGCAATTTTTTGCTAAACGCACCCAGCTACGCCACGTCCCTTCCCAACCTTTTCATAGTCAGCGACACAACCTACCCGGGCGGCATCGCGGGCCTCACGCGGTCGGCCCTTCTCGTGGCGAATAAACTCAGCGGCAGGTAGATAGCAACGAAACCTGTGGACAAAGCCGTATTGTCTAGTGTATACGTGCAACAGACAATATGTATATTACCATCGACGAAAGCGACCGGCGGCCCCTTTACCAACAAGTGGTGGATGAAATAAAGGCTCTTATTGCCGGAGGTGAGTTGCGGGAAGGATCCTCGCTGCCACCAGTTCGCCAGGTCGCCGCGGACCTCGGAGTGAACCTCAACACGATTGCCTATGCTTATCGGCAGCTTCAGAAACAGGGACTGGTCAAGATCAGGCATGGCGCGGGGGCAATGGTGGCATCGCGGCTGCTAAACGAAACAACCGAGGAGCAGTTGCGCAGTCAATTGGGGACCGCTCTAACCCACCTGGCGCTCGCTGGTTTGAAGTTATCGGAAGTAAGAGTGTTGGTCGAAACGGAACTAACCCGACTCTTTAAAGAGGGCGACTAGCTGCACCTAAAGATAGGCTTAGTTCTTATTTCAGCTGTTCCCGATTTGGCCGTCTGATGGCTGGACCGTCGGGAGATAGGTCTGGTTTCCGGTGAACTGTCATCGGAGAATCAACAATGCGCGGTGAACTCGGCGTAGAGGATGGATTGCTCGTAGGGCCGCCTGAACTGCCACCAGTGGAGCCCGTCGACGGGCCTACAACAGTGCCGGTGACTACCGGGCGGCCATGAATTGGACCGCGTCCACAGCAATAACCAGAGCCATAAAAGGAGCTTGAGTAAAAGCCGCCGTAGGGCGACCCCCAGCCATAACCAAATGGCAGAAACGTATAGCAACCAAAATCTGCGTTAAATAGCCAAAAGCCAGAACGCCCCCAACCGGCCTGAAACCAGTTATTTCTAAAGCTGTTTGCAAAGGCCGTAAGCGTCCGCCGGGAAATCTGGCTGTTTGCCTTTGCCAGCGTTTGCGCACGATCTTTGCTCCAACTCTCAAAAGTATCCCCGCCGTTCTTGTCGGCTTTTTCCAGTTTGGCTACCGAGAATGAGCCGCTGCTGAACACTACTTTGTTTCCGCCCTTAACCTTCGTGTGAGAGTCTTCCAGCATCACCCGGCCCTTCCTCACAATCAATTCCGTTGCGTCGCCGGGCACGACGTTTACCCGATAGAGTCCGCGGCGAACAATTGACAGTCGAGTGTGAGGTGTCGTGATGCCAATGATCAGTTCCTCGTCGTCAGCGCCGGTAACTTCCACGATGGCAGTGCCCCTAACCAGGCGGACTTCCAGGTTTTCTAGAGAATTATCAGCCAGCTCAAACTCGGAATTCTCGCCAATGCGCATATAGGAGCCCGGATTCAGAAGCATCTCCACGCGACCATCGAGGCCGGTTCTAACAATGTCGCCGGCTTCCAGATCTTCCTTGATCGTGAGCTGTTGCCATTCGGAATTTCCGTGGGCGCGCATCGAGGCGCGGCCAGTTACCGCGTTAACCCCACCGGCTCGTGCCGAGATGACAAATTTTTCACGGTTCTGCGCATGGCTTCCCAGAGGAAAGGACAGTACCAACGCTACAACAAAAAGTGTCGGAATAAGGGCATTGCTGGCTTTTCTCATGGAGTTTTCCTTTGATTCGAACCGGCTAAAGCTCACCGTGTTTGGGGGAGGCCTAATTATAGTCCTATTGCCGACATTTACAAGCCTTTCCCATCCTATCGTCCGCGCGGGGTTGGTCGAGCCGTTAGTTTGGGAAGCTCTTCGAATAGTAGCCTTGTTTGGTTCTGGCTGCGACGTCTTGTCGATCCTGGATCTGAACGCTGACCGAGCGCCAAGTGCCGTCTCTCAAGGTGTTGGACGGCCGGTAGCCAATGCTGTAGATCCGGCCAAGGTCGCCGATCACCTGTTCATACACATCATCCAGGTCCTTCAACTTGTTTGCGCGATACAGGCGACCGCCGCAAGCCGCGGCCAACTCTGCAAGTTGCTCGCGAGCGAGAACGAATGCGCTTCGCGGCGTGCGATGCCGCTTAAACTCTTGATCTTCAGTGTCGAGGTAGATTGGAAAAACGAGTGTCTCGGAGGACCGCAGTATACGCAGCAGTTCGTCAAAGCCGGTCTGCGATCCCGGACCAAAAACGTCAGGCAAAGCGTTATCGACTCCGTCTGTCATAACAACTACCGCACTGCGTCGCATTGAGTTAGCAGAAGCGCTAAAGATTGCGAGAACGTAACGCAGCGAGTCCCAAAACTTTGTCCCACCCTGGGGGTTTTCAATATCGTCAATCGAGTTCCTAAGTAGTCGGCGATCCTGCGTCAAGGGGCACACAACCTGAGGTACGTCAGTGAAAGCAACTATCGAGACTCGGTCAATTGGGCGTGTCGCATCGACAAATCGCTTAGCTGATTTGCGAATGAGTTTGAGCTTGTCGCTAGTTGATCCTGATAAATCGAGGAGCAAAACGAGATCGAAAGGTGCGTCAGCGGCAGCAAAAAAGGAGATGTCTTGAGGTTTCCCATCCTCGATCACCAAAAAATCTTTCTGCTGCAACTCCGGCGACGGGTTCCGAGGATTCAAACTCAATACGCTGACTTTGAGATCGACCAGGTCAGATTCAACTCGGATTGTTTCAACTTGTTCGGGGGATTGCCCCAGGCAGGCGGCTGGGATCAAGAGAGAGAGAAGCAGGCCCAGGATGCTATTGGTACGAAGGTTCCTGGAGCCTTTCGAACACCGCTCAGTTTGCATAGTAGCCACGTTTGCCGCGCGCGACGGCTGCAGGACGCGCAACATTCACGCGTATCGCTCGCCACTTACCATCACGGGTCTTATCTGAAGGTCGATACGCAAGGCTGTAAACCGTTCCCAGGTCCGCCACAACCCTTTCGTAAGCACCGGCTAAATCTTCAAGGCGTTCTACTTCATAAAATGCGCCGCCACCGGTATCGGCCATCTCTTTCATCCGGTCGTAACCCGCGTCGAAAGCTTCGGGCTGCGTATCTAACGGACTCAAAGCTTCATACTCAGTGTTGAGCCATAAGGTATAAAGCACGCCGTCAAACTCCCGAACGCGACTGAGCAAATCTTTGTAGGGAAGCTTTGATCCATCACCCTGAACGCCCGGAATACTCCCGTCCAGACCGTCGCTCATAAGGATGATGGCCGTGCGGCGCGGATTCTTTGTATCCTGGAGCGACTGACTAACGCCGAAATCCGTGGCGTCGTAAAGTTTCGTGTCCCCGGCGGCCGTGTCAATGGCTTCTATTCGCTCACGCAAAAGTTGTCTGTTCAGCGTCAGTGGAGAAACCACCGCTGGTTGTCCCGCGAAAGTAATTACACCGATGCGGTCGGAGGGGCGAGCAGCATCGACGAACCGCAACGCTGCGGCGCGAATGAGCTTTACGACGTCGCGCGTAGAGCCCGAAAGATCGATTAACAACAACAGATCGAAAGGCGCAGACGAGGAATCGAACTGGAGGATTTGTTGCTCGGTACCATTTTCAAAAAGTCCAAAATCGGATTTGGTAAGCCCGACGAGCCCGCGATTGGTGTTTCTATCAATCACACTCAGGTTGAGCGTTACCAGTTGGGCATCGACCCGAATAATGTCGCCTTCGCTGATTTCCTGCGTGTCCAACGCGGGCGCGGGCGTTCCAGCCCCCTTGGTCGGGCCTTCGGTACTTAACGGGCGCGGCGATTCAGTGTTTGGTGTTTCGGCAACGATGGGTCCGGAATCGCTTGCTGGCGACAGCGTGATATTTCCGGTTTCAGAATTGATCCTGAGCGCTTGTTCGCCCTTACCAAGCCGTGCTTGTAAAACATGGCCGTCCTCCGTCAAGCGTTGAGGAAGTTCCGATCTAACCGAACCTTTTGTGGATCTGGCGACGATGTCCGCGTTGACTGGTCCGGGAAACTCAACCTTGACGTCTCCGGCGAAAGATTTGACTGTAGCTGATGAAGGAATGCCTCGCATCGAAATTCGACCGGCGGCGGTTACGATCTCCACCTTCGCGCTTTCAGGAAACTTGATCGTCAGGTTTATCGGAGCGACCGGGTCAGCCGGCCGGCGGATAACCCGCACCACAAATCCTTGAGCTGTCTTTTCAATCACTACCGGCGAGCGCCTGGCTGATTGAGCTTCTCCACTTGTAGTGAGGTAGACAAATTTTTGTTTCCAGACTTCTGCCTCAACATTGCCAAACTCATTCTCGACTCGAAGCTGGCCATTTTCAGGAAACTCGATTTGCACGCCTACGTCAGCGTCGCTCCTGGCACTCCAAGGGGGCTGCCCGCTTGGGGACCCCGCAGTCGCAATTTGCGCAAAGCAAGAAAGCGCCAGGACGGCCGGGATAAGGAGCGCTGTCAGGACACGTTTAAGTGATTGCAGGAACATTAAGAGATTGGAGTAGCGATCCAGAATTCTGGGGAGACTTGCCGAGACGTTCAAATCTGATTTGAAAACCTTACGACTATCTCTCGATCATATCAAGCATCGAGTCATCTTTCTCCGCGGCAGCCGGCGCCGTCGGGACGGGGGCCTGTCCTCCAAGGTCCCCAAGCCGCAAGAGCAAATTACCGGCGTTTGTCGCATAAGGAATCGCAGCCTCTTGCGTCAACGTTCCATTGCGAACCATTTGCTCGATAACGCCGTCGAATGTCTGCATTCCATCCTGATCTCCCTGCTCCATCGCATCGATCAGCGACTTGCCGTCCGACTCGCCCTTTTCGATGTACTCACGGGTGCGCATGGTGGACTTGAGAATTTCAATGGCGGCAACCCTTCCTTTTCCGTCCGGTCGAGGGATCAGGCGTTGCGAAATAATGAAGCGGAAAGACTGCGCAATCCGGGTTCGAATCACTCGTTCTTCGTTTTTGGGAAACACTCCGATAATCCGATCAATTGTCTTGGAAGCATCGATCGTGTGCAGCGTTGACAATACCAAGTGGCCGGTTTCGGCGGCTTCCAAAGCCACTTCGATCGTTTCCTTGTCGCGCATTTCACCTACCAGAATAACCTTCGGCGCCTGCCGGAGGGCCGCGCGCAAGGCTATCGCAAAACTCGGTGTATCGGAATAAAGCTCGCGTTGATGAATCGTAGAGTTCTTATGAGCATGCAAAAACTCGATCGGATCTTCGATCGTAACGATGTGGTAGTACTGCGTCTCGTTAATCAGGTCGATAATAGCGGCGAGCGTGGAACTCTTACCGCTTCCGGTCGGGCCCGTCACGAGTACGATTCCGTTTTTTATGTCGACGATTTGCTTCAGCTGCGAAGGCAAGTCAAAGTCGTTGAAGTTTGGCGGGTTCGTAGGGATGACGCGCATTACGATGGCATAAGTGCCTCGCTGCTTGAAAATGTTCACGCGGAACCGCGCTTCGCCGGGAGCGCTAAACGAAAGATCTGCCGAACCGCTTTTTTCAAGACTTTCGGTAGCGCTGTGATGGTCTCCGATGATCAGCTTCGCCATGCTCGCCGTATGAGCCGGCGTGAGTTTTTCAAGCCCGGGAAACTTGACGGGTTGCAGTTTGCCCGCCAGTTCTATTTGCGGTGGGCGCCCCGGCGAAAAAATCAAATCGCTAACCTTATCGGAGGTCTTTAGCATTTGCCGCAGCATGGCAATGAAGTTTAGCGGGGGAGCGGTATTCGCGTGAGTGTCTGGCGTGTTTGGGTTACTCATTTTCTATTTTGGAACTTTTTCCCTGTTACCAACGTCCAAGAGATTGTACTGGCTCGGATCTCAAAAAAAGGTTATTAACTGAACGAACGCAAAGCGAGCCGGGCACATCAAAAGCACTGGTAGTAAGCGAGTGGCTTTTGAAGCTGCAAACTTAAGCTTGAAAAGGAGGCGCTGCGCAGATGGCAACCTACAGAGATCCTATTAGTTGTTTTGCACCACTTGAAGTGCTCGAGCGCCTGCTGGAAATTCGTGCTGAAGCGGGTTTCGCTCCCGCCGTGTATCTCCTTTCACCTGATGACCTGGCAGACTATCTCGACGCGTTTGGCTTCGACGTCTATGCGTTTTCTGAGGCCGAGACTGAGTTTAGCTTCGGAGACTACCGCGCGTCACTCGCGCCGGGAGGTGATCATGCACATTGCTCACTGACCGCCCACTAGTTTGCCAAAGCACTTCGGGAACTATGTCCGACTATCTCTAGAGCGCCTTGATTACGAAGAAAGTGACGTCGTCGGTCGCGCCGAGCCCGCCGGTCCAATCAATCACTTCTTTATGAACCTCTGTGATTAGCTCGCGCGCGCCAAGTTGTCGGCGAGCCTTAATCGCTTCTGCAAGTCGCTCACGTCCAAACTCTTCACCTTCCGGGTTCTGCGCCTCAGTTGCACCGTCCGTATAAAGCACCAGCACTTCGCCCGGCTGAGTCGTCAAGTAATACTCATGATAGCGGGTGTCTCTAAACATTCCGAGCGGCACGCTGCCCCGTTCGATGAAGCTGTAGTTTCCATTCTTATCGAGCAGAATCGGCGGATTGTGGCCGGCGTTGGTATAAGTAAGGGTCCTATTTGTGACGTCGAGAATGCCGTAGAAGGCCGTTACAAACTGGTTGCGTTCAATCGATTCCCAAAGAAGATAGTTCACCTTGGCCATGGAGATGTGCGGCGAATACCCAATGTGGGTGGCCGCTCGCAGACTCGCACGCAAGAAAGCCATCAGCAAAGCCGCCGGTACACCTTTGCCGGAAACATCAGCGATGACGAGTCCTATTTGATCGTCGTAAATCTTTACCCAATCGTAGTAGTCGCCCGAAACTTCCTCCGTGGGAAAGTTGTAAGCGCTGATGTCGTAGCCTTCCAACTGCGGATCCTTGGGCGGAAGCAGTTCCAATTGGACCTGCCGCGCTACTTCGAGCTGGCCTTCGAGTCGCTTCTTTTCAATCAATTGCTCGTGAAGCATCACCTTCTCGATAATGATCGCGACCTGCGAGGCGAGCAGCATTAAAACCTCAAGGTCGTCGTCCGAGTATGCGTTGAGTTCGTCGCTCTCGAGATCAAACACGCCGATTACTTCGGTATTGGAAATGATCGGGGCCACCATCTCCGAACGCGTCGCGCTACGGGCGTTAATGTAATTTGCATTGTTCCGCACATCTGGAGAAGTGATTGGCTCGCCCGTAAGCGCCACCTGCCCAATAAGCCCCTCCCCCAGTTTCAGGTGTAGATCCGTCAACTCTTCGATGTCATAGCCTCTGACTGCCTCCGCCTGAAACACGCAGGGTTCTTCGCCTTCAGCAACCTTGCTCTGATCCGCGCACTTAACCACGAAGATACCCGCGGCATCATATGGGATTAGAGAATCGAGCGTGTCCATCACGAGGTTGAGAACCTCTTGCAAGTCGAGTGAACGGCTGATTTTCTTGGTAATGTCGAGCAGCATCCGCAGCTTGTCTGTGGTTGTCAGACCGGGCAAGGGCAGCTCTTTTGTTTGTTCGCTCATAATCGAAATTCCGCCATCAGCAACAGTCGGGGTAAGGCCCCGAAAAAATAAGCTATAATTATAAGCGTTCAGGGCGAAAGCATGAAGCTCAATTCATTGAGGGCGTCCAAATCACAATTCTCGTAACGCAAACTGTTAGTTTGCGCGCAAGCTAACAGCTTGCGTTACATAGAATGAGCCGCTCGATATGTTCTCCACAAACGCGTGACCTTCAGGCGGTATTCGACGAGTTCGCGACTCACATGGAAATGTTTGGCAATCTGAAGCGAGGTCTGACCTTCAAGCACGAATCTCCGCAAAGCGGCAAAAGGAACCAGAGCAGCGGCGCCGGTCGCGTATGCTGCTTCTTCATCGGCCCTTCTATATTCTCGCGAAATAGTCCGGCCACTGGCGGTTTCGGCAACCACTTTTAGACGACTTGGCTGGTGTCCCAAAAAGACGTGAGAGATTTCCTCCATGAGAGTCGCGTTCGTGCGCATGCGACCGTGGTTAGGATTGAGTATGACGATTCTTCGTCCGTCAGGCAGGGGGAGCGAACAGGCGCCGCCGGACCAGTTCTCTGAAGCCGGGCCAAGAAGATGTTCGCGCGTTTCGGTGTTAAGTCTCTTGATCTGTTCGAAATCAACAACCAACAAGTTAGCGAACTTCGCCAGGCGAAACGGATCAAGCGGCGCTCCCGGTCGCACGCCAGCAAAATCGCGAAAGCCCAAAGCGTTGAGCTCAAAGTGCCGCCACTTCTCGCCTGGCGGTAATTCGTAATCGATCATGTGTTGAATTATAGCTTGAGCTGGAAGCGAGAGAATTAGCGGCGTTTACGCGCCGGAGCGCCTGAATCGGTCCGACTAAACTGTGAGTAGGCGACGCGAAACAGTTGAGACAACGCATCCGCAGTTTCCGGAGAGAGATTACGGTCGGCACGCAGATGGGCCTCTACGATTTCCGGTGTCGACTCATGTGGATAATAGACAACTGCCTTTGCATCGTCGCCGTCGTCGCGGCCGTGACCGAGAATCCTCTCGAGCGGCATGTCCAGCCACTTAGTTAGTCGGGCGATGTTGTCTGCATCTGGCTTTCCCGTTCCGTTTTCAATACGAGACAAAGTTGAGGCCGAGACGTTTGTCTGATCTGCTACATCCCGTAGACTGAGTTTTAGTTCCTCCCGGCGCCTGCGGATCGCACGCCCAAGCTCTTCAGTATTGATTAAGGATTTTGCAGCAGCTCGCGCCATACAGTTCACCATCCCTTTCTTAACGGGACAATATCACACCTTGGTTTTAGACGCAAGATTCTGTTTTACGGCTGAAACACGCGGGGCACGTAGGACAGGCAATCCTGCCTGCCCTGCGTCGAGAAGAAAGGACAGACAAGAATGTCTGTCCTAGTGCTGTTAGGGTTGGATCTGGTGCTTCGTGGCCGACATTGCGAGATCGCGAGCGCGGGGCAACACATCCACAGCCTTAGCGACCTGCTGGTCGTCAGTGGTGATGAATACTCTATCGGCCATCACGCGACCATAAGCGGCTGTAACAATATTGAAGCGCAACTGAAGTTCGATAAACGACCGGTTGTGATCGACAAGCGGTGCTAAGCTCTTGAAGGTCTGGTCGTTGGCGACAAATTCCTTTAAGGCCTTGAAAGCTGGCTCAGAAACCGTGAAATCACCGGGCTGCAATTCACGGCTAAAGTCGATGCTTCCGGGCACTCTGTAAGCGGTCAGTCCTGATATGCGCCCGTTCACCAGCTCACGGGTAAAGGCAAACAGCGGGCTTATTAAACGTCGCTGCGATGCGGTGATCGTCTTTGCCTTCACACTCTCGTCCGGAGCAATGCCTCCACCGCCATAAACCGGCCTACCAGTATCCGTTTTCTTTTCCGGCCCAACAGGTCTGGTGTCGTCCGGGCTTTGGTCAAGGCGCTTTGAGCCGCCGTGCGTGTAGTAATCGTAAAAACTGCTGTCAGCATAATCGCGTTGGATCAGGCGACCGGAGGGCGTGTAATACTTTGCTGAAGTCAAAGTCAGTCCGGTGCCGTAATCAAGCGGAATGATGCTTTGGACAAGACCCTTGCCAAAACTGGTCTGCCCGACAATCAGAGCGCGGTCGTGATCTTGCATGGCGCCGGCCACGATTTCGGAGGCAGACGCAGTGTTCTCGTTCACTAAGATAACGAGTGGAGTCGGATCGGGAGACCTATTGTTTGATATGTGCGTAGCATCGCGCAGTCCGTTTCGACCCTTCTGAGTAAGAATTAATTGACCGTTGGGCAGGAACACTGCCGCAACGTGAATCGCTTGATCCAAAAAGCCACCGGGATTGTTGCGCAGATCCAAAACGAGCGAAGTAGCGCCCCTGGAGTGCAAAGTCTCAAGAGCATCCAGAAGCTCATCGGTGGTCGAGTAGTTGAACCCTCGCGTCATGTCTATGTAGCCAACGCCGGGCTTGAGCATGTAGGCATCGGGGATTGAGGGCTGCGGTACCACGTCACGAGTTATCTCTACGGTCTGAACGTGCTTATCAGCCGCGCTTTCAACTGTAATCTTCACGACCGAACCGCGCGGGCCGCGAATTTTGTCGCGCACCTCCAACGATGGCTTACCGGCCATCTTTACTCCGTCGACAGCCAGGATTCGATCTCCAAAACGCAATCCCGCGCGCGAAGCCGGCGAGTTTTGAAAGGTTGCCGTAATGAATGTATCGGGCTGCTCGCTGATTATGTAATTCTGAATCGAGGCGCCAATTCCGAAGTATTCAGAATGCTGGTCGGTTTTGAGTTCATCATACTCTTCTCGATCGTAATAGTTTGAGTGGGGATCAAGCGAGCGCAACATGCCAATGATCGACGACTTGAAAACTGCGTTGTAATCCAGCTTCTTCCCTTCAACATAATTCTCCTGAATCACTCTTACCGCCTCATCGAAGTCTTTCTCGATAAGCGGAATCGCAGTTGAACTGCCGCGTGCGGGCCGACGACTTGCGGTGGGCCCAGCGGACGTCCGGCCCGCAGACGTGCTACCGACAGGCGACTGCGGCTGCCCTTTTTGTTGCGCAAAAACGAAAGGTTGGATACCGAGCGTGAGTGAGACGAGCGCGACTAGTATGAGCGAGAATATCTTTTTCACTGCGAAAGCCCCTGAAGGTTGCGAGATTGGAACCTGATTTCTTTGAACGACACGCCGATACTAAAAGCTAGGCACCTGCCGGTGTGTCAGCTTAAATACTAGCGAATGCCGCACTACTGAGCAAGGTCAAGCGACGTTTCATCGCGAACAATCGCAGCCAGATTTTTCATAGTTCCGACTAAATTCTCGGCGCCACCCTGCTGCGGCATGCGCGACAGTCTCGCGTTAAGGGAGGCTCGCTTGACGGCCCTTCAAAGGCATCCGTAGAATGAACTTAAGAGAGATCAAAGACGTACTTAGAGACGAGTTGTGAAATCACCGTTAGGCTAAGGAGTTTTCAAAGTATGAGCAATCCTTATCAGAACAGCCCTTATCAAAAGGAAGAGCAGCGCCCTACCGAAAAGGTTGACGACCTAATGCTTAGAGACGACGAAACTGAAGGCGATTCCGAAGACAGAACCCGGACAGCCTCGTCGGTTAGAGACATCGCCTCGAGGATTCCTGAATCGCTGAGCGCTATTGGACGCGACATCAGTCGCACGATAGAGCGCGCGATGTCAGCAAAGGATGATTACGTAGTCGCAGTAAAGATTTCCCCGGGAGCTCAGGAAAAGGTTGATCAACTCGTGGCGGCGGGAATTTTCCGCAGTCGCGCCGAGGCGGCCGGTTTTCTGATTGAAGAGGGAATAAAAACGCAAACGGCGCTCTTCGAGCGAGTGCAGCAGAAGCTCGCCGAAATTGAACGCTTGCGGGCCGAATTGCGAGGCATGGTCAACGAACGACAATCCTGAGCGGCGCGCCAGTTCCCTTGTTACCCCCAAGCTGAAAGTGCTACTCCCACGAGGGAGACGCACGCTCAAAACAGCTCTCACGAATCGAGATTAATGTGGCCGAAAGATTCAAGCTTTCACCGACTCCAATTCAACAATTCAGCCTTAGCAATGGTCTTCGCGTGATTTTGTGCGAGGACCACGCCGTGCCAGTTGTAACGACGGCTCTTTATTACGATGTCGGTTCTCGTAATGAAAAAATCGGACGGACTGGCTTCGCGCATCTTTTCGAGCACATGATGTTTCAGGGGTCTGAAAACGTGCCCAAGGCCGCTCATTTCCAATACATCTTCAATGCAGGCGGCACAATGAACGGCACCACTTCAACGGAGCGCACCAATTACTATGAAACGCTTCCGGCTAGTCATCTTCCCCTGGCGCTCTGGCTTGAAAGCGACCGCATGCGCTCGCTGAAGGTTACCCAGGAGAACCTCGACAATCAGCGCAATGCCGTTCAGGAAGAGAAGCGCCTGCGTTATGACAATCAGCCATATGTCAACGCCTTCCTGCGAATTAATGAGTTGATTTTCAAGAACCCCGCGAATGCGCACTCGACCATCGGCTCGATGGAGGACCTTGATGCCGCGACGATTGCAGACGTGCAGGAGTTTTTCCGTGTTTACTACGCGCCGAATAACGCAGTGCTGACGATTGTTGGTGATTTTGAAAGCGAAGAAGCAACTACCCTGGTGCGGAAGTATTTCGATGAGATTCCCAGGCAGCAGCCGCCGCCGCCGGTCGACGTGAGCGAACCGGAACAAGTGGCACAAAGCCAGGAGGTCTATCACGACAAGCTTGCTCCGGCGCCCGCGTTTGTACTTGGCTGGAAAATTCCACCGCGCCGGACTCCTGATTTTTACGCGCTCTCACTCGCGGCCGATCTCATCTTCGAAGGAGATAGTTCTCGTCTCTATCAAAAGCTCGTGAAGGGTGACGAATCGGTCGTTTCGATTCAGGGGGGAATAGACGAAAGACGCGGCCCATCAGCCTTGTATGTTTTTGCTTTGCCGAAGCCAGGCGAGGAAGTGGCCGCCATTCGTGATCAAATCTTCGATGAGATTCGCGCGTTAAGAACTTCCGGACCATCTCCGGCGGAGATGGAGAAACTGCAAAACTCGCTGTGTAACGATGTAGTCCGCGGTCGACAGTCGACTATGTATCGGGCTCAACGGCTGGCCGAGTATGCACTTTACGACAGCGATCCCACGCTTTTCGATTCGGAACTCGATCACTATCTGGCGATCACTCCGGAACAAATCAGGAGTGCAGTTGAGCGCTATCTCGACGTGGATAATCGGGTAGTCCTCGACATTGTTCCTGCGGCTCTTGCTGACGACGCCCTTCCAGAAGAGGCGAGTGAAACCGCAGCGTCCGCGTCACCTCAACCGCCAGGGGAACCAAACCAACCGGCAGCGCCGCCGCCGCAAGTTCCGTCCGTGCCTGCGACGCAACCCATGGCAGAAGCCGGTGCCGTAGTCGGCACAGTTGTTAGCCAGTTGGAACAACCGCAGCAACCAGCCGATCCGCCGAAGTAAACAGAAACAGGTTCAGGACCGTTGCACACCTAAAGATGAATCCACAACAAGAATTCCTAAAGCAGCCACCGCCGCCGCTTCCCGCTCGTCCGATAGAGCTACCGACTCCAGTCGAGACTACTCTGCCGAACGGACTGGTGGTGGTTGTGGTTGAAGACTCGAGATTGCCACTCGTCAGCTATCGTTTAGCGTTTCGCACCGGCGACGCTCATGATCCCCCGGAGTTGCCCGGTCTGATGGATATGTTGACGGGTTTGCTGACCGAAGGCACTGAGTCGCGGACCAGCCGCGAGATTGCGGACGAGGTTGCGCGGCTGGGCGCCACTCTCCAGGCGGGCGCAAATTCTGACTACACCACAGTCGCGGCATCATCACTCGCGACTTTTGGCGAGAATATTCTCGAGCTGCTGGCTGACGTCGCGCTGCGGCCTGTGTTTCCGCCAAACGAAGTAGAACTCGCGAAACAGAACACGAAGGAGAGTCTGAAACAGCAGCGTGCCCAACCCTCCTTCCTGGCTAGTGAGATGGTCGCGCGCGTGATGTTTGGCGAGCATCCCTATCACGCTACGGCGCCGACGCCGGAGTCGATCGACGCCACCACGCGGGAGCGGCTCGTGGAATTCCACCGCGCAACGTTTGTTGCGAATAACGCAGTGCTGCTGGTCGCCGGCGATGTGCAGCAGGATTCAATACTACAGCAGGTTGAAAATCTGTTCGGTAATTGGCAGCCCGGTAACGTGGCTGGCGACGACTTCCCTCCCCCGCCGGCGCGAACGTCTCGTTCCGCATACATTGTCGACAGACCAGGCTCCGCGCAAGCTAATATCGTTATCGGCAACGCAGGCATCACGCGAACCAGCCCCGATTATTTTCCGCTACTGGTCATGCACACGGTGTTGGGAGCAAACGCTTCTTCGCGGCTTTTCATGAATCTCCGCGAGGAGAAGGGCTACACCTATGGCGCCTACTCGAGCCTTGACGCGCGCCGCACAGCTGGAACTTTTCGCGCGACGGCCGAAGTTCGCACTCCCGTTACTGGCTACTCGCTTAAAGAATTCTTTTACGAGCTGAACCGCATCCGCAACGAGCCGGTCTCCGAAAAAGAGATCGCCGACGCCAAGTCATACCTTACCGGAGTGTTTCCGCTTCGGCTGGAAACGCAGGAGGGACTTGTCGATCAGCTCGTACAGATCAAGATGTTTGGCTTACCCGAAAACTATCTGGAGATTTATCGCGATCGGATTCAGGCGGTCACCATCCCGCAGGTCCAGGAGGTCGCGAGGAAATACGTTAGGCCTGACGAGGCAGCGATCGTTATCGTTGGCGACGCCGCGCAACTTGTCGATCAAATAGAACCGTACGCCGACGAGATCGAGTTCTTTAACACCGCCGGAAAGAAAAAGGATAAGCCTGCGGTCGCGTCGCACACTCCGGAACAGGCGGCAGCCCTGGCAGGAAACTGGTCACTGAAAATTGACACACCACTGGGACAGGCGATACCGGCAACGCTGATACTCGCCAATACCGTAAAAGGAATATCGGGAAAAGTAGAATCCGAGATGGGAAACGGCGAACTGCTCTCTTTTAGCTTTGATGGCGAGGCCTTCGCAGGAACTATTTCTTTCGACATTTCGGGACACGCGATGGAGGCTCAGATCGAGGGCGATGTTGCCAACGAGCAAATGGAAGGCAGCATCAGCCTACAAAACGCTCCGGCCTTGCCTTTCACGGGAAACAAAACCGAAAGCTAAAAAGCCGCGGATGAACGCGGATTCCCACGGATCAGATCTATCCGTGTGAACCCTGAGGCCTTCCTAAATAAAAAATCGCCCGGCATCATTGCCATGCCGGGCGCAATCACAGGAGGAACCGAGTGTTATGGTGGTCGTTATTATTTACGACCATCCGCTAACCTCAGCCTCTAAGATGTCAGATCCTAACTAGTCCGTTGCTTACTGCTCGTAACGCAATAGCATGCCATCGCCACCAACAGCCCAACCGAGCTTCTTAACAAAATACAGACCGTAGAGATTCTGTTTAGTGCCTGACTCCTGCTCGACCCAGGTTAAGCCAGCGTCTTCGGTGCGCAGTATTGTGCCGCCGCGGCCAACCGCCCAACCGCTGTCATCGCTGACGAACTGCACATTCAGGAGTGTCGAGCGCGTCCTGATTGCAACCGGCGTCCAGGTAGTTCCGCTGTCCGATGTTCGCAGGATCGTGCCGCGCTCGCCCACCGCCAGGCCCCTCTTGTCGCTACGAAAGTCAATGTGATAGATAGTAGCTGTTGTTCCTGACTCCTGCTTCGTCCACGTTTGCCCGCCATCGACCGTCGCGAGGATCGTTCCCGCCGCGCCGGTGATCCAGCCGCGCTTGTCGTTGGCAAAATCAATATGAATTAATTCCAGGCGGCTTGGCGTGCGCTGGCGCTGCCACGTTTCGCCCGCATTGTCTGTGTAGAGCAGAATGCTGTCGATAACGCGCTCACGCTTGCTGACAGAACCCACCACCCAGCCCTTCTTCTTGCTGGAGAACCGAACGCTGTAGAGTTCTACGTCGGCGCCGTCAAACTCGCCCGGCAGCAAGCGACGCACTTCGCTCCAGCTCGCGCCGTTGTCACGCGTTGCAAAAATAGCGTTGCCGGCAATCAGGAATCCGGCATCCTTGTCGCGGAAGTAGATGTCATTGATACCCGCGGTTGTTTGCACAAGCTGATTAACCCAAGTGTGCCCGCCATCTTCTGTGTGGCTCAGAAAGCCCTTGTCTCCGCCAACCCAGCCTCGTTTGTTGTCGAGAAAGTAAACTGTATTCAGGTCCTGTCCAGGCGGAGCAATCCGGGTTGCCATCCATCCCTGCTGGCTCCTGACAGGCGCCACCAGGACAAACAGGAAAAGCGCAGCAACGATTAGTCTCGCCTTGTGAATCTCTGAAGATGTCATTCGTAGTGATGCTCCTCGCTCAAGTGCGCCGGCCTACCACTCCTGCACGCGTGCTTACGTCGGCCGAACATGGTTAACTTTAGCTTGGGTCTGTGTAGAATTTGTACCCTAAGTGCGTGTAGCAAGACAAGACTAAGCGGAGAGTTAGTTAAGTGTAAGGTTGTACGATCGACGTCTTACTGGGACCGCGGGCGTCTCGCCCGCCCGTGCGGCCCAAGTGCCTCTCTTCAATGGATCGCTAAGGCTGGATATTCATCTTTGTCTTTCGCGCGCAGGCGGGCGAGACGCCCGCGGTCCCAGTAAAGAGTTGACCTTTACAACCGGGGGCCATGCGCTTCATCTCGAAACACGTGGCCCTCGGGTTTTGTTAGCACTCCCCCGGTCCTGCTAATTCGCTGCGTTGACGCGGTAGACTCTTCCTTCGAAGACCACTACCACACGCTCGCCCAGCGAGAAGTAATCCGCCAGCCGAGGTTTTTGTTTCAGTAGCGCGAAGTAATCGTCGCTGCCGAACTTGACCGCCGTCTCGGGCAGAGTGTCTCCGGCTTTGAACTCCGAGTCAGTCCAGACACCTTCGCGCAGGTAAAACGTCTTGCCGGCTGCGGTCTTGATAGCGGAAGACTGGTTATCGCTGTCTACCCTCATCACTTCCTGCTGTTCGCGCGCGCGTTTGCTCTGCTGTACCGCTGCTGCGCCCGTCATCGCTCTGGCGTCTGCTGCTTTCGGCGCGGGAGGAGGAGAGTTAGCCTGACGCTTTCCACCAATGAAGCCGCCAGTGATCTGCGACCGCGCTGCCGTGTCAGTTGTAGCGCCGGGCTCGAGCGCGAGATAAGAAGTGTAAGGCGTCACGATGCCATATCGAGTTCCGAGGTCGACAATCTCGTCGCGCAATTCCTGCTGCTCGCCGTTCGTGCGAATCTGCTCCATCAACCAGCCGACACGGCGCGTCGCCCACAAACGCGGCAGAAAGTCGTTTGCGTCCTCACGCATCGGAAAACGAAGGTTGTTGTAGAAGAACTTTTTGTTGGCGCCGTTTGTGTTGCCGCTCAACTGCAACCTGACGAAGTCCATGTCGATAGGATTCCGGTAACGGCCGATCAGCGTAATTTGCGAGCCTCTGAATATATCAGGCAGCGCCCGCGGATAAACCAGATCGGTTTCAACTCCCGCCATGTCCAGTTTCAGATCGGTAAGCACCGGATAGTTAACTTTCGCAAAGAAGTTCGACACCTTAACTTCGAGGTCCTCCTTCGGTTCTACATAATCCGCAACGCCGCCATTTTCGGCAGCCAGCTTGTCTAATAAAGTGGTGTTGACGTCGTAACCTACGCCAAACGTGAAAAGACGCAGCCCAGGTATGCGGGCCGTGCGCGCGTTGTCCACAATGCGCGTGGCGTTTGTCTCGCCGACTGTTGGCAAGCCGTCTGTCATGAAAATGAGAATCTTCGGACGGTTGCTGGACTCAAACTGCTGCATTGCCGCCAGCAGTGCCTGATTGATGTTTGTCCCGCCCACTGGCCGCAACGATTGAGCAAACTCTTCACCGCGCTTGCGACCCGGTTCATCGGCTGTGATCATTCTGGTTTCCATCAGGCGTTCTTCGCCGGCGAAAGAGATCACATTGAAACGATCCTGCGGTCGCAGAATTCTGACGCCATAGAGTAAAGCCGCGCGCGCCTTTTCCATTTTCCCGGCTTCGGCCATCGAGCCCGAAGTGTCCAATACAAAGATGATGTCCTTGGCCGCGTATTCTTGTTCCGACCAGTCGTCTTTGGGAGAAATCATCAGCAGGTAGTAGCCATCTTTCCCGGGCTCCCGGTGAGTCAGAAGCGTGACGCCAAAATCTTCACGGGACAATGAGTAAAAGAGTTGAAAGTCCTGTGGCTCTCTACCACTCTCAAAAGTGACAACTGAACGGCGATCGCCATTTCGTTTCACTTCAACCGCATGACTCGGAGAATAGATGTTTCGCAGCGGTTCCTTGCTTTCGAGTTCAATACGGCCGGAGACGCTGCCGATTGCCGTCACCTGTCTACCAGTTCCCAGCGGGTAGCGATAGGCGACCGTGCCTGACTCGGCTCGCAGAATCTGCGAGTAAGTGAGTTCGAGTTTTTTGTCCGAATGCGGTGGAATCGGGAAAATGCTTGCCTGGAAAAGATCCTTGCCAGCGTATTCCAGCAGCCCCGGGTCGCGTTGGCGCCTCACTATCTCATCGTAGATACGCCTGGCCTCTTCGCGCGAGCGCACCTCGCCGACGAGGCGGCGATCGCCATCCCAGATAGCAAACTCCGTAATCGACGCCTGCTCGGGAATCGGAAAGAAATAAGTCCCTTCCAGGGTCGCGTCGGTATCGTTTCTAAAAACCTGCTCAACGTGCGTTGTCGCCACCTGCGACGAGATCTTTGTGTCTATTTTGATGGATTTAACAGGAAGGGCACGGGGCAAGGTGATGGGACGCGGAGGCCTCGGGCAGCGATCACAAGGACCCGGCACAATCACACCTTGGGCGGCGGCGGTCGCGGCAATTGAGAACAACACTGAAATCGAAAGCAGCAGTATTCGAAGTTTCAAAACTTTCATAATCTCCTCGCTGGCGCTACGCAAAAGTTTACCCACCTGGCTCGAGGTATGGAACGCGCCAAGGTGCAAACTCTTGCAAGATTTATTGAGCCTGTCCTGCGAATTCGCGCCCAGCTCGCCCATCGGCCCGCCTATTCCAGAACCGGCAGCAATAGCGCTTGGCCGAACGCCCACTCAATATCAGAACCGGGAGCAGTAACGACCGGGCCGAGTACTCAACTCAATACCAACCGGGAGCAATAGCGACCCGGCGAACACACTCTCAATATCAGAACCGGGAGCAGTAACGACCGGGCCGAGTACTCAACATCATCAAGTACCACTCGGCACCATAGGTAGTCTGTTGACAATCCTGATAGAGCTTTCGACCGGTCGCTACCGCTTGATGGTTCTGATTTGCGTGAGCTGGTCGCGGGATCACCGCAGTTCCCGCAATCGCTGGTTGCTGATCGCCACGATTGTCACGTAGATGACGATGCCGACGCCTCCACCTGCTAATGCAAAGGGCGCCCCGTATCGATGCGAGACCGCGCCCGCAAGTAGATTTCCGATCGGCATAGCCCCAATAAAGGAGAGGATGAACATGCTCATCACTCGCCCGCGCATTTCGTCAGTCACCAGTTGCTGGAGCAAGGTATTTGTCACCGCGACTGACGTAACTATGGTAAACCCGACGCCGAAAAGGAAAACCATCGACCACACGAGGTGAGTTGCCTGTGCGAAAGCTATCAGGAAGACACCGAAACCAAAGGCGCCGCCGAGCACTGACCAACCCTTCCGTTTGAAGTCGCCCAGGTAGGTCAGAAACAACGCGCCGCAGAATGCACCCGCGCCGGCCACGCCCATCATCCAGGCCAGGCCGCTCGCGCCGAGATGAAAAATATTGCGCGCGAAGATTGGGATCATCGTTATATAAGGAGCGCCGAATAGACTGTTGACGGCGGAGATCGAGAGTAAGGAAAAAACCCGCGGGCGATTTCTCACGTACCGGAACCCATCGATGAGATCCTGCCACAGCGCGCGGCGATCTTTCACCGAGTGCACAAACTTCGTTGCCTCCTTGAAGTGCACCATGCGCAGCGCGAGGACGACGGCGACAAACGAAAGGCCGTTCAAATAGAAACAGCCGGCGAGGCCAAAAATCTTTAAGCCGAAGCCGGCGAACACCGGACCGATAACGCGCGAAAGTTGAAACTGCGACGAATTCAGCGCCACCGCGTTTGCTAAGTCTTCCCGGCCGACCAGATCGAAAGTCATCGCCTGGTATGAAGGGCCCGCGAGCGCCATACAACATCCAGTTACAAACGAAAAAGCCAACACCATCCATCTGTTTACATTGTTAGTCCAAACCAGCGTGGCCAAAGCGACTGCTGCCAAACCAGCCACGACCTGCGTGTAGAGAAGCAGGCGGCGGCGATCCACGAGGTCGGCAAAAACTCCACCGGCAAGCGTCAGGAAGAAGCCCGGCGCCGTGGCCATGAACCCATCAATACCCAACCACAGCGCCGAGTTAGTGAGTTGCAGCATCAGCCAGCCCTGGGCGACCGCCTGCATCCACGTGCCCACATTTGAAAGAAATGCGCCCGTCCAGAAGATGCGATAATTGCGATGCGACAGCGCGCGAAACATTGCTGTCCGGCGCCGGGTCACCCTTGATTCCGGTTCCAATTGCTCGACTTCGATTGCCATGACTTAAGTGTTCTTAACATTCAAACATGAAAAGCTCCAAGGCTGGGCGGGATTGCAAGTAACTTTGTGTAACTTTGCGAGAGTTGTCGAGCGCATGTTTTAATCGGCGCACGCTTGAAGAATCCATCGAAGGAGCGAATCACATGAAACTCATCTCACGCGCGGTAAGATCCGTTTTTTCGTTAACGATCATATCTTGCGCTGTCGCTATCGCTACGGCCCAGACTGAGAAGCAAAAACCAACACCATTGCCAGGACCGGCACCAATGCCAAAACAACAGACGACTGAAACACCCGCAGCTCCGGCAGCAAATCCGGCCGACGTCGCCTCGATCGATGCGATTATCGCTGCCGTTTACGACGTTATCTCGGGCCCGGCTGGAAAGAAGCGCGATTGGGATCGCATGCGTTCGCTTTTCCTGCCGGGTGCGCGCTTGATTCCTACCGGATCGCGTCCGGCAGGCGGTTACGGATCGCGTGTGTTGACGGTCGATGAGTACATCGAGCGCGCCAGTGGTTTTTTTGAGAAGGAAGGTTTCTTCGAACGAGAAGCCGCGCGCCAGACAGAACAGTTTGGCCAGATTGCTCAGGCCTTCAGCACTTATGAGTCGCGACACGCGCCAGACGACGCGAAGCCCTTTCAACGCGGCATCAACAGCATTCAACTGATGAACGACGGCAAGCGCTGGTGGGTTGTGACGATCTTCTGGCAAGGCGAAGACGAGAAGACGCCGCTGCCGGAGAAGTACCTGAAACACTAGGGGAAAAGGGTCAGGGGTAAAGGGTAAGATCGCCGTCCTTTAACCCTGACTCTTTCCCCGTTCCCCCTCGTTCGCGCTGCGTCGCCATTCTGAAAGCGAGCCACCTTTGCCCCCGCGTCGCACGGCAACAATCTCCGCCATGATCGCCAGCGCCACTTCCTCCGGCGTGACCGCGCCGATGTCGAGTCCAACCGGAGCGCGAACTTTTCTGAGTCTTTCCTCGCCCGCTCCGCTTTCGCGCAGGCGTTGCAACACAATGTTCGTTCGGCGTTTGCTGCCGATTAAGCCGACATAGCCGGCGTCAACTGTCATTACAGCTCGCAGACACTGTTCATCTTCGCTGTGCCCGCGCGTAACGATTGCCACACAAACGCCCTGTCCATTGCCAACCGCTGATTGCACCGCTTCCGACCAACTCGCGGCGGCCACCAATTCGATTCGCTCATCGCGAAAAGCCTCGCGAGTTACAAACTCAGCGCGGTCGTCGATTAACGTCGCGCGGTAACCCATCAGGCTGGCGAGCTTCGCCAGCGACGCTCCCACGTGGCCTGCGCCGCAGATCACCAGGCGCGGCTCTATCTGGATACGTTCAAAAAGAATTTGCGCGTCACTCCATTCGGTAAGTGCCGGTGCGAATTCTTTCACTTGAAAGACCCTAATTTCCGCTTTTGATTCGAGAAACGTGGCCGCATGTTGTGTAACGGCTCGTTCAAGCGCTTCATTGCCCAGGCTTCCGATTGCGGTAGCTTGGGCTCCCGATTCTTCAACAAGAAGCTTTGTCCCGACCTTCCCGGCGTTGGTGGCCGCTTCGATCAGCGTAGCAAGCGCGCCGACTGATCCCTCTTGCAGTATTCGCGAGACTCTTTCCGTTATCGAATCAGACTGTGCTTTGTTTCCCGAAGATTCGTTTGCTGGCATTTGCTTACTGGGACCGCGGGCGCCCTCGCCCGCCTCGTGTTTGGACCGGCGATGAGAACGCACGTCAACCGCGTTCACTTGGTGGCCGACGTTTTGGCAAGCCCCCGACGGCCGCGGCCGCACGACGCAGCAGCCACCAGGGACCGACCAACAAGTACACGGGATTCTTGAAAAAGGCGGGGCGATTTCCCTCGACGGCGTGGCCAATGAACTGAAGAATCCAACCAACGATAAACAACGCGAGCGCCCAACGCCAGTTAAAGAGAAACAACGGCAGCGAAATCACAATCAAGGGAATGCCGATGCTGTGCGTCAACTTGTTCAGCGGATGCTGATGCTTCGCTTTATAGTTTTCGATGAAGGATTCAGACATCTCTTTTCTACTCTCTGTCCGACAACTTCAGTTTGTCGCTAACTGTCCCACAAGCTCGCCAAAGTAAACTTTGTCGGACAACCATAAACCGCGATCACGCCTTCGGCTTCTGCTCGCGTAGTCGCTGATAAAACCACCAGTGATGACCTTCGAGGTCTTCGCATTCGTAACCGCGATCGGTCCACCAGTCCCCGCCGTAGTCCGTTGTTTTCGGCTCTGTGACGATCCTGGCCCCGCTGACGCGTGCGTGCTCACAGTGGGCGTCCGCATCATCGACGAAGACCATCATGTTCTGCGTGTTGGCGCCGCCGAGTGAACGCGGCGACTTACGAAACGAAGGTTTGTGCGGCAAGCCGGCCTGGCCCACCATGATGAGGCCTTCGCCATAGGTCAGTTCGGAATGTTCGATGCTGCCGCCTTCGCCTTCGATCTTGACGCGCACCTCGAAGCCGAAGACGCGACACAGCCAATCAATCGCTGCGGGCGCATCCTCGTAGTAAAGTGCGCTCGAAATACGCGGCCAACCTGAGGGTGGAGGTTTCATTCGAGAACTCCTTCGTCTGCGAACGTTTTGAGTTCAACTCTCTGATTGCTGGCCCCGTAAATCAACCACGGCGCCAGACATCAATAAAGATATCCATCGTGCCGCCGCAAACCATTCCTTCTTCGCTGGCCTCCGCGGCGGTCAGAGAAAAATGATGCAGTGCGGATTTACCTGAACGCATGGCTTCGCGCGCTTCAGCCCAGACTTCGGCTTCGATGCAACCGCCACCAACGGTTCCCGCCACTGCCCCATTTTCGAAAAAGAGCATCTTGGCGCCCCGTTGCTGCGGGGTTGAGCCGCGCGTGCTGGCAACCGTAGCGACTACGACTCGTTCCCCACGATCATTGGCTTCGCTAATCGCGCGGTAAAGATCTCTTTGTGCGATTGTGCCCATGACTTAGTCACGGATTACAGATCAGAAGTCAGAAGACAGAGATCAAAAGTCAGAGGTCAGAGGTCAGAGGTCAGGATTCAGACAGCTTGTCGTTAACAAGCTTCGAGCGCTGGGACTGATCAGCATTTGATCCTAACTGAGCTCTAGCCCTGACTTCTGGTCTCTGACTTCTGACTTCTGACTTCTGACTTCTGATCTCTGACCTCTGATTCATTCGGGCTTAGGTCGACGAGCGGGTCGCGTCTCCGGATTCGTTACGCCCGAAGTGTCCTGCTGTGCCTGCTGTATCTCTATTTTCCGGCGCAGGGCATCGACCTCAGCGTCAGCGGTGGCCACGGAGGTTTCCAAACGCGCGCGACTGGTCTCCAGTATCTTGACCTGGGCCAGCACTCGTGAACGTTCGCCTTCCAGTTGGCGGCGGCGCGCGTCGCGTGCTTCCTCTGGATGTACCGTGCCATAACCAGCGGCGCGTTCGATGTTCTCCGGTCTCATTTGGTACTCGATCTGATCAAGCTTCGACTGCAAATCCGCCAGCTTGCTCTCAACATCTACCTGCTGTGCGCGTAAACTCTCAGCACGCTGCTCAGCGCGCGTCAGCCGCTCCATATCGATAAGTGTCCGGTCATTCTGCTGCATCTGCGTCAGCTTATCGTTTAACCTGTCCACCTGATTTGAGAGCGCATTGATTGTCTGCTGCATATCGGCGTCACTCGAACTCTTTATTGGGCCGCTGCTCTTCTTCGGTCGCACGCTCTCAGTGGTTTGCTCTGCTTCGGTCGCACTCTGGTCCGCGGTGCTGATGATCCGCTCCCCCTCCGTGCCGCTGGATTGTTCAGCTCCCGCCGGCGCTATGGCGGGATTCGTGATGACCGGCCTCGTAGCAACATGCCTCGTCACGCGACGCGCGCGACGTTTTCGACGCCGTTGAGCGTCAGCGTCAAGCGAAAAAACACTGAGCCCAATTAGAACTGCCAATAGAAACGCACTGTAACGAAGGAATCGACTTTGCATCACAATTTCCTCAAATCTTGCCCCGACAGGTTGTCTTCAAGATACCGCTCCCAAGAGATGCATTCAAGCGGCCGCAAGCTGCTTTCAACTTACACGGCAGGCCATGTATCTGGTTCCTCAAACTAGCTCGCCCTCACTGCAGGTTCTCGATGGTTTGTTCAAGTTGCGCCGTCCGCTGGGCAATATCAGCGATCCGCGCGCGCACTTCAGCAACCTTCTCAGCAGGCGCTCGCTCCGCAAACTGCGGGTTGGTAAGTTGTGCTTCGAGCTTGGACGCCTCGGTGGCGAGTTTCTCTTTCTCCTTGAGGAGCCGCTGCCGCTCCTGTGCGAAATCGATCAAGCCCGCCAACGGGACAGCCACTTCGGCGCCGCCCGCCAGCACAGCGCGCGCGGAAGCGCGCGGGGCCACCAGCTCTTCCTGTATCGAAACATCAGAAGCCCGCAGCAACCTGCTAATCTGGCTCGTGTTGGCTGAAAACACAGCACGCAACCTCTCATCCGGCGATCCAACCAGCACCGGGATTGGTTCGCTCGGTTTGATGTTCATCTCTGAACGAATATTGCGCACCCGCGTGATGAGATCGATTACGGCCTGCATCTCCCACTCGGTAGCGTCGTCGATCAAACCCGCTTTAGCTTCCGGGTATGGAGCCAGCATGATCGTTGGCTCCGCGTCTCGATAGGCTGGATGCAACAAGTGTTTGCCCGCGCCGGGAAGCTGTTGCCAGAGCTCTTCCGTGATGTAGGGCATGAACGGATGCAACAAGCGCAGGGCTTGCTCGAGCACCGTTATCAACCGAGTGCGCGCGGCAGTTCTTTGTGGCGTCGCTTCCTCTGCGGTCACGTCTGCTTTCGTCAGTTCGATGTACCAATCGCAGAAGTCGTCCCAAAAGAAGTGGTAGAGCGTTTGCACGGCTTCGTGGAATTGATACCCACCCAGCGCTTCGCGAACGTCACGCGCCGTCTTGTTGAGGCGCGATAGTATCCAGCGATCATGCAAAGCCAAGGCTGGATCCGCGGCGTTGGGGGTTTCCGGATCGATCGCCGCGCCCTCGGAGTTCAGCAGCGCGAAGCGTGCCGCATTCCAAATCTTGTTGGCAAAGTTTCGATACGATTCGACCTGCTTGTCGTTCCAGCGAATATCCGTGCTGCCTACCGAGGCGAGTTTCAGGCGCGTTGCGTCAACGCCATACTTGTCAAAGACCTCGAGCGGATCGATGCCGTTCATCTTCGTCTTCGACATGCGCTGGCCGTGAACGTCAAGGATCGTCCCCGTGACGAACACATCGGCGAACGGCTCGCGGCCCATGAATTTGACTCCCATCATCACCATGCGCGAGACCCAAAGGAAAATGATATCCCGGCCGGTCATCAGCACTGAGGTCGGGTAAAACGTGGCCAGGTCCTTCGTTTTTTCCGGCCAGCCCATCGTCGAAAAGGGCCAAAGCTGCGCGGAGAACCAGGTGTCGAGGACGTCCGGGTCCTGCGTCAGTTCGTCGGTACCCGCCTGTGCGCGTGCTTCTTCTTCCGAGCGCGCGACGATTATTTCGCCATCCTTCGTGTACCACACGGGAATTTGATGACCCCACCAGAGCTGCCGCGAGATTGTCCAGTCGCGCAGATTCTCAAGCCAGTTTGAGTAGACCTTTTCGTAAGGAACCTCCGGCACGAACTGCGGCTTCTTCTGACTTGCTAACAACCGCAGCGCCTGGTCTCGCAACTCGTCCATACGCAGAAACCACTGCGTTGAGATCAATGGCTCGATAACTGTTTTGCAGCGCTCGCACTTCGAAATCGAAAATTCGTAGTCGACAACCTTTTCCAGTAAGCCCAACTCTTCAAACTTCTCAACGACCTTCGCGCGCGCTTTATAACGATCAAGACCCGCAAACTCCGCGCCGGCAGCTTCCGTCATCTTCGCTTGAGGATCGATGACGACGATCTGATCCAGGTGGTGACGCACGCCCATCTCGTAGTCGTTGGGATCGTGAGCAGGCGTGACCTTCACTGCGCCGGTGCCAAATTCAGGATCGACGAACTCATCGGTGACCACCGGAATTTCGCGGCCAGTGAGCGGCAGCAGCAA
>JBGPYG010000090.1:0-10784 GCA_041493085.1 Pyrinomonadaceae bacterium
ACTCTACGCGGTCTGCGCGGTGTTTGGGCTGTTGGCAGCGGTCTCTATTAAGACCTCTTCGCCGCTCACGGGACTTGTTCTGTTCGTCATAGCCGTCGCCGTCATAGTGGGAGTGGGGCAACTACGTTATCACGAAATGGATGAGTTGCGAGCGGGTGTAAAGCGCACCGTAGGTGATAGACGTATTCGAGTCGCTAACAACATTCGCGTGCGTCGGGCCGGCTTGGCGCTTTCCAAGGCCGTCACTCTTAACGATCTCTTTGAAGCCGTCAGACAGATGCTCGAGTTTGAAGAGTTTGCTTACGCCAAACTTCAGCTGGGCCAAGCGGGGCGCGCGGATGTCAACGAGCGCGCTTTCAAGGCAAGCGAACAGCGCCGGCCGCTGCAATGGATCGAATTCAGAAACGGGCGAGTTGTCTGGTCCTGGAAGCGCAAGGGCGTGGAGGAGGACGAAGTGATCGGATCGAGCAGTTATTGGTGTTTCCGGCTGCCGCTTTCGACGGAAAGCGGCGAGTGGGGCTGGATGAATCTTTATCGTCCGCTCAACGGCCCACCTTTGCTTCTGGACATGAACTATCTGGCTGGGTTTCTGCGAATCGAGCTTTCGGAAGCTGCTGAACGGGTGTTGCGGTCATTTGAAGAACCGGTCGGCTCGGGCAAGGCGCGCCTGTCAATGACCGCTGGAAAAGCTACGGGTTGATGTCGCAGGCTACTACGGCGAAATTGCACCCGGGCGCCAGGGAACGTCGAGCGGCTCTCAGTGCACGCGTAGCGAATGCTCTCGACAAAATTGTTTACGTCTCGCTGCTGTGCTTGATTGTGCTCACGGCAATTCCTTATGGCACCTCACAGGCATGGTGGAGAGCATCGTTTGTATGCGTCGTCTTCTCCCTCGCCATTCTCCGGTTAATCGAAGGTCTTAGCAGCGGATACTTCCTCGAAGACAGTTGGGCCCTTGTTCTTCCGTTGGCCGCTCTGGCGCTTCTTTCATTGTTTCAGACGCTGCCATTGGGAAACCAAAGCGGGAACCCCGGCGGAATCGCCTTCGCACCCTGGAACGCAATCAGCGCCGATCCTTACCAAACTCGCTTCTTTGTACTGGAACTGCTGGCGTCAACGATGGCGGGAGTGCTTCTCTTTCATTGTGTTTCGAGCGAACGCCGGCTGCGAATCATAATCAATGTCGTAATTGGCGTTGCGGTCGCAAGCGCTATCTTCGGCATTCTCAGGCAAACAACGCAGCACAGCGTCGGATTTGGATTACTACTGCTCGCGCCTGACTCGGGCTATGGCCAGTTCATCAATAAGAATCATTTCGCCTTTCTCATGGAAATGAGCTTGGGGCTAATACTCGGCCTGATCCTCGGAGGCGGGGTCAAACGCGAGCAGGCGCTAATTTACTTTGCGGCGCTTCTCCCGCTTTGGATAGGGCTTGTGCTGTGCGGTTCGCGTGGCGGCCTTATTGCTATGCTGGCTCAGATAATCACCGCTGCCCTGCTCTTCAGCGTGGTCGTACGAAGGGGAAACTCAACTGAACCGCAGTTACGCGTACTTAGAATTGTTAGGTCCTTACCGGTGAGAGTGATTTTGATTCTCGTGCTGATAGCCGGAGTCGTTTTCGGAACTGTCTGGCTCGGTGGAGATCGATTGGCGACAAGTATCGAAGCATCGCGCAGCGAGTTCAAGTCAGACACCACTGACTTACGCTATGGCGTAAGCAGAAATGAAATCTGGAAAGCGACCTGGAGACTGTTTGTCGCTCATCCCGTTTTGGGAGTAGGGATGGGCGGCTACTGGGCTGCCGTTCCGGCGGTTCACGATGCTTCTGGAACTATGACCCCGCAAGAGGCTCACAACGACTATCTCGAGCTGCTGGCGAGCGGTGGCCTGGTTGGGCTGGCCCTCGGTGTTTGGTTTGCAGTCGTAGTGATCAAGAGGACGCGTGAGAATCTGAGGTCCCCCAATCGTTTCCGTCGCGCCGCCTGCTTCGGAGCTGCGATTGGAATTGCCGGCGTCGCCGTTCATAGCCTGGTGGATTTTGGGTTGCACACGATCGTCAATGCTTTGGTGTTTACAACCTTAGTAGTAATTGCCACGTCCAAGCCGCAATGGGGAAGCAACGCGCGGCACAATGATTAAATCGCTGCAGCTGAAGCGCGGGATTGCGACGCTCCTTGCGATCGCGCTGGCCACGGCAATGGCGAGCGCGCTGGCGCTGCAGGGCGTCTCCGGCGGCGCAAGTGCCTTTCAGGGACAAGACATCATGGGCGGCGCGGCGATTGTTTTTAAACGCCCGCAGCGAGTGCGCGACATCATTGGCGGCGCGGCTATGCTGGTTGTGAAACGGCAGCCCAAGCCGCCCACCAGACCACCCGAAATTGCCAGGAACAATCCTCCCGATCGGCGCCGGCCGCGACCAAGACCCGGCGAACCTGCCGCGGTGGAGCCGCGATTGTCCGAAGCGGATCAGGGTGAGGCATTCAAGAATCAGGGAAACACCTATTACGACCTCGGTGACTTTCCGAAAGCGATTGAAGCCTATCTCAACGCCTTAAAACACACGCCGAAGGATCCGGTTATCTACAATAATCTTGGAGCGGCTTACTTTAGCAGTGGCAAGAACAATGAAGCTGCCGAGGCGTTCAAGAAGTCGTTGGCCCTCAAGCCAAACGATGCGGATGCGTTCTTCAACCTGGGCATCGCCTACAGCGCCCTGGAGAGCTATGGCGATGCAGTGGATGTGTTCAAGGAAGCTGTACGGGTCAAACCTGATTGGGCCGAAGCCTACAACGCACTCGGCGATAGTTACCTTAGTCTTAATCGCTATGCAGAGGCTGCCAGGGCTTATGAGCAGGCTGTGCGACTAAAACCGGACAATGCGACGGCCTTCAGTAACCTTGGCTTTGCTTACGACAAACTGGGGATGCTGCCGCAGTCGATTGATGCTTTGCAGAAGACAGTCAAACTGAAACCAGACGATGCAGTGGCTTATAACAACCTTGGCGCAAGTCTTTACAAAGCAGGTCGCTATCCGGAAGCGATTAGCGCTTTTACGAATTCGATAAGCCTGAAGCCGGGAGACGCGGAAGCGCTTAACAATTTGGGCGCCGCGTATTACATAACGGAGCAGTACCCCAAGGCTCTCGAAACTTTTCTTAAAGCGGCGAGCGCCAGACCCGATTTCGCGGACGCTCAATACAACCTCGGTAACGCCTATTACATGTCGGGTAGGTATCCGGAAGCGACCGGGGCTTACCGCGAGGCAATCCGGCTCAAACCCGATTATGCGGAAGCGCGAACGAACCTCGGAAGTTTGTTAATAGCGCTCAACGAATACCGCCCGGCCATCATCGAGCTACAGGAAGCTATCAGGCTGAAACCAGACAACCCCGTATCGCACAATAATCTTGGTTATGCTTACGCGAAGATCGCTGAGAGCAGCGATAAGACCGAAGCTACGGACTATTACCGCAAAGCAATCGACGCCTACAAGGAAGCAATTCGGCTAAAACCTGACTATGCGAAAGCACTCAACAACCTGGGCTCGGTCTACAACAAGCTCGGCAGTTATCCGGAAGCGATCGAGACGCTTAAGAAGGCGACAGAGCTAAAGCCAGACTTTCCCGAGGCTCAGTACAATCTGGGAACCGCCTACTACAATCGTGGCCAGTTCAATGAAGCCATTACCGCGCTTCAACAAGCGGTGCGGCTGAAGAGTGATTTTGCGGACGCGTACAATAGCCTTGGCTCGGCTCTTTACCAGGCACAACAGTTTGACCAGGCTATCGCGGCTTACAAGAAGACGCTTTCGCTGAGGCCGGAAAGCGCGGAAACCTACAACAACCTCGGGAAGGTTTACTATCGAGCCAAGCGCTACCAGGAAGCAGTAGCTTCATTGAAAACTGCAATAAAGTTAAAGCCCAACTACGGTGAGGCGCACTTCAACCTGGCGGTTACCTACGTGGCGCTGGGTGACAAAAAGGCCGTGCTGGTGGAATATCAGGCTCTAAAAACAATCGATCCGCGCTTGGCGGAGGACTTTTCCAACCGGTTCATAAAGAAGCCGGGGCCTTGATGGTGGGCTAGCCGGAATAGTTCGCGATAAATTCTCCTAAAAAGTCTTGACTCTCGCACAATAACCATTGACCTTCGCGCAGAAGCGAAGTAAACTGCGGGCCGCGAAGGGCAATAAATCTTAACTTTCCGGGCGTTATCCATTGAAGGGACATTAAAATTATGACCACACCACGTCGAAACTTCTCCAGTGCAATTGCTGTGTTCCTTGCTTTTGCCCTTGTCCAGGTATGTATCCAATTGAGTTTTGCGGCGCCGTCCGTGCCCCAACAATTCATCGCCCGTCTTTCAACTACAGGTAATCAGCCGATCACTGTCAATGGCGCTAGTGCAGCCAGCGGCGCCAGCCTTCTTACGGGCGCGACTATTGAAACGCCGGCTGCGGTTAGCGCGACGATCGATTTGGGTGCGCTCGGAACTATCGAGCTGCAACCAGGCTCATCCATCCAACTTGATTTTGACGACAACGGTAACGTGCGCGTCAAGGTACTCCGCGGATGCGTTGTGATTAAGAAGAGTGGCCCTGGTCAGGCCGAGGCGTATACTGCCGAAGGCGCCTCTGAGAAGACTAACAGTAACCGCAAGGGATTGGGTTTCTGTTATCTAAACGGCGGTCTCAATCCTATTGGCCAGGCGGCGGCTGCCGCTGGCGGCGGTGCTGGAACGGGTATTGGCACCGAAGCCCTCATAGCTATTATCGCTGGCGGTGGCGCTCTTGCTGCCGGTTTGATTTGGGCGTTTCATGGTGGCGGCAACCCCAGCCCGAGTTAATCTTATCGAGTTAGCCTTAACCTCGAAAAGCGTGCCCTCCGAAAGGAGCAGGCACGCTTTTCTTTGATTCGAATTATTTCTGTTCACGAAAGTCTGCGCCAGCCGCACCGGCCCTACTGATCTTGAAAACTCCACACTTTAGTTTTCTTTCGCATCGCTATTTGCGTTTGCTTGTGGTCGCAATAGCGATTGCCAGTTGCGTCTTTGTGATCCGCGCGGCGGCCACGTTCGGGTTTTCGCGGCTGTTAGTGACCTACTCGCTTACCTCGGGCAATCTTGCTGCCGCGAAAATGGCTATTCAACTTACGCCTAAAGATGCGGAGGCTCATTTTGCCGACGCCGCGGTCATGAGCTTGTCCGGTGCGCCTGACCAATCAGTGAACGAGCTCGAGCGCGCTGTGTCTCTACGGCCAAGCGACTATGGGCTTTGGTCGGAACTCGGCCTTCTGCGCGACCAGACGGGCGACACAAATGGCGCCCTGGCAGCCTTCGATGAAGCTGTTAAGCGCGCTCCTTTTTATTCGCAACCTCGCTGGAACCGTGGGAATGTGCTTTTGAGGAAGGGTCAATACGAGGCTGCCTTCAACGACCTGAGCCAGGCCGCGCAAAGTAATCCCGAACTAATTCCCAGCCTGATTGATCTCGCCTGGAGCGTATCGAAGGGTGATGTGAATGTGACTGAGCAACTGGCACAAATCAGGGGCGACAAGATGCGAATTGCTTTCGCCAGGTTTCTCGCTCGACACGGAAAAGCAAAGGAAGCCATTGCCCAGTTTGGAGAAGCGGGCGACGTTTCTGAGGCCATTAAGCGCGAGCTGGTCGAACAGTTGCTTGGGAAGGGTGCTTTCAAGGAAGCGTTCGCCTTGTGGAAGGCGGTTCATGGAGAAGCTGGTAAGGCCGAGGTAGGGCCTTCGATTTATGATGGCAGTTTTGAGGGGCCGCTGTCTTTTGAGCAGGGGGGATTTGGTTGGCGCGTTCCGCGCGACTTGCAGGCCACCTCAATCTCGTTGGATGCGAGTCAACCGCAAAACGGCTCGAAGGATTTGAGAATTGAGTTCAATGGCAATTCAAATCCAGGGTCGGCTTTGGTGTCCCAGATAATATTGGTGGAGCCATCCAGACGTTACAAGATCAGCTTCGCTAGCCGTTCGGAGGATGTTGTCACGGGTGGACTGCCCCTCCTGGTTGCCAGTGATGCTTCGGGCGAGCAAAAACGTTTGGGACAGTCGCCGCCGTTAGCCAAGGGGATCAGTGACTGGCGGCAGTATAGTTTTGAATTTACTACGACGCCGACGACGACTGCGGTCGTCTTGAGTCTTCAGAGAGAAAACTGCACTACGTCGCCGTGTCCAATCTTTGGTGCAATTTCGTTGGATAGTTTCTCTGTAGAACTGTTGAAATGATCCAGCTATACATGAGTTGACCTTGGATCTTAATTTGGCTTTCTCTGTGCGTCCTCTGTGTTCTCTGCGTCTCTGTGGTGAGTAGTTCTCGCGGATTATTCAACACAGAGACACAGAGAACACGGAGGTCCCCACGGAGAAGTCGTCAAACCTTAACGCTGCCTCGCAACGCATTTCCCGGAAAGATAAACATGTCAGAATCAAAATTACCAAGACTCAGATTTACCTCGACTTGAATGAAGAAGGTGGACCGCCTTGGATGGGCGGTGGGCTTTTCTCTTAAGTCTTACGGGGTGCGAATCGGAATTCGCTCTAACGACCCCGCTGCGCTCGACCGAGTCTGCCAGCATCTGCCGAATGAGTGGGAAAACGTTTCCTCGGCCGTCGTCGATCGCGTCTACTCGATATTGATTGGCCGCAGAGGATCGCGCGCTAATGTGCGGCGCTTGAATCTTCTTTACGGGGACCACGTGCGGCTCGCACGCTCGTTTGACCTGGATAGTTTGTTTGAAACATTTGAGTCTGACCTCAGACTTTTCGTTGCCGAGTTGGCAAAGCATCGTGTCTTTGTTCACGCCGGCGTGGTTGGCTGGAAGGGGCAGGCGATAGTCATTCCCGGGCGGAGCTACAGTGGCAAATCAACGCTTGTTGCCGAGCTTGTTCGGGCAGGCGCAACCTACTATTCCGACGAGTATGCGGTGTTGGATTCGCGCGGCCGCGTGCACCCCTTCGCAAAGGCCCTCGAACTCCGCGAGGAAGGGGAGTTTAGACAAACAAAAATCACGGCGGTTGAGCTCGGTGGCCACTCTGGAACCAAACCTCTCCCCGTGGGACTGGTTTTGATGACGCAGTTTAAGAGCGGAGCACGATGGCGGCCGCGGAAGCTCACGGCGGGAAAAGGTGTGTTGGAGATGCTCTTCAACACGGTTTCGGCGCGACGCAGTCCGGAAAGGGCCCTCGCGACTCTACAGCGTGTGGCAGCGCAAGCCGATGTTCTGAAGGGAGTCCGTGGGAACGCCACGGAAGTGGTACCGGTCGTCCTTAAAAGAGTAGAAGGGAAAATCAGGATGCGTACGTGAGTAGCTCGCGGTTTTGAACGGTGTGGTGTCCGTCACGGTGTATGGGAGCTAGTCGGGTTTCGGATGAGTGCTGATTGGAAACAGTCGGCGCTTTCTTTTTTTGGAACGCTTGCGCGGATTAAAACCGGAAGCGGTGGCGACCGTTTGCTTGTCAGAACCGGGAGCGGTAGCGACCGGGTGTTACCGGACCCGCAGCGAAGTTTTGCTCTGGACGTTAAGTATGAAATCGAAAGAAGCTCTACGGCAAGGTAATTTGGTGGCCCGCGTGCTTTCCGGCTCGTGGCGCAGCTCAGACGTACCGCCTCTGCAGATCTCGGAGTCTGACCTGGACGCCGTCACTCCTTTGCTTTACGACTCCGGAACGGCAGCGCTCGGCTGGTGTCGCATCAGCCGGACGTCCCTGCGAACCTCTTCCTCGGCTGAACTGCTTCATCAGGCATATCGGCTCCAGTCACTTCAGTCGGAAATTCACGAACATGAGGTCGAGAAAGTTTTTCGCTTGTTACGCCAGGCCCAGGTGGAAGCAGTTCTGGCAAAAGGTTGGGCCACTGCTGGCATGTACACTGAGAGGGTCCTAAGGCCCTACGGCGACATCGACATTTGCGTACGCCCGGAACATTCTAAATTGGCAGAAGAGGTTCTCAGTGCTCCCGAGGCAAACGACTGTTGGGTCGATCTGCACAAACATTTCTCTGAGATTGATGAAAGAACCATTGACGAACTCTTCGCGCGCTCGAGAACAGTCAATCTGGGTGAAGAGCAGGTTCCTATACTGGGTCCCGAAGACCAGTTGGCGCTTTCCTGTATTCATCTTCTAAAACACGGAGCGTGGCGTCCTCTGTGGCTTTGCGATGTCGGCGTAGCGATCGAGTCTCTGCCGGCGACATTTGATTGGGACGTCTGTCTCGGACGCAATAGCACGCGGGCACATTGGATCATCTCTGCAATTGGTCTTGCCAAGCGACTGCTTAACGCCGGCACGGAAGGCCTTCCGATTCGAGTGCAGCAAGAACTGCCGTCCTGGTTGATCGAAAACGTGATCAAGCAGTGGGCAAGCCCATTTGCAATCGACCAACCACCAATGAGTCATCCAGTACCGATGGCCGACCTTCTGCGCCACCCGGCTGGTTTACTGAACGGCTTACGCCAACGCTGGCCAAGTCCAATAATTGCGACGATAAGTGTCAATGGCGAATTCAATAATCTGCCACGATTGCCATATCAAATGGCTAACTGCCTTACTCGCATCGGTCGACTGTTATTAAATCTCCCCAGCGGATTGCAGGAGCACTGACTGCCGAATCCAGTTCAATGAGCGCCACTCCTATCATCTTAAGCTTAGAGACCGCCACGCCGGGCGGGAGTGTCTTTCTCGGGCGCGGGGGCGTGCAGTTAGCGATGCGCAATGGGGACCCGCAGGTATCCCAATCAGGTAGTTTGTTGACTGACATCAACGACAGTCTCGCGGAAGCAGGTGTTTCGCTTCAAGAAGTGGATCTCTTTGCGTGTGCTTCTGGTCCCGGCAGTTTCACTGGTCTACGAATCGGTATCGCGACCTTGAAAGCGTTGGCTGCATCGCTAAAGCGACCGTGTGTGGGCGTGCCGACGCTTCGGGTCATCGCTCACGCTGCCGGGCGTTCGGGCGCAACAGTAGCAGTCTTGCCCGCCGGACGTGGCGAAGTGTTCGCCCAGATGTTTTCCGTTGCGGCAGACGGTAGTGTTACTGAACTCGATGCCGCAGCCCACCTGTCTCCGTCAAGACTCGTTGAGAAGTATGCTGCCCTTCGCAATGCCGTGTGGGCTGGCAGCGGCGCACACTTGCAGCGTGACTCCCTTAAAAGTCATGCGCAACAACAGGGAATTGGTTTTGTAGAACGAACGCACGAAGCAAACGTGCCGCCCAGGCCGGTGAGTGGTAACACCTGGAACCTCGCAGCAAAGGAGAGCAATCTCGCGAAGCACGTAGCGGCGCTGGCCCTGGATGCTTTTCGTGCCGGCACGATACAATCTCCGCACTTCCTTAGCGCTATCTATGTAAGACCCTCAGATGCAGAACTGAAGGAACAATGTCGTTAACACAACAAGCTATCACAGCATCGGGCCAGGGTATCTCCATTACCAAAATGACTGAGCACGACCTTCTCGAAGTGGTGGAGATCGAAGAGAGTTCAGGTCTGAGCCGCTGGGGATGGGCCGCATACTACGCTGAACTTCAAGGTAGTAATAGAGATTTAATGTTGGTGGCGAGGGTAGCTGACGCCGAACACAAACGAGCTTTTCACAGGCTGGCTGGGTATATCGTGGGCCGAATGGGCGCTGATGAACTTCACATCAATAACGTGGCCGTGCGTGAACGTTATCGAAGGCGGGGACTTGGCCGCGCACTATTAGACCGTATGTTGGAGGAAGGGAAGCGCTCCGGAGTTCCGTGCGCATTTTTGGAGCTGCGCGCTGGAAACTTGGCGGCGCTTGCACTTTACGAAGAGTGTGGGTTCCGCGTGACCGCCCGCCGCAGTAGGTATTACTCGGATCCGGTGGAGGACGCCCTGGTTATGATCATTCAACTCGTGCGAAACGCTTGATCCGTCGCGATAATTGGGCTACCATTTTTTCGTGTCCGAACATTCCCAGGAGGTTTTTCCGAACGCCTCCTCAAACCAATCTTGCCAGTCCCATCGTCTGAAAGGAGACATGCACGAAAATGGACATTACAACTGCGGATTTGCTCAAGGAAGAGCTGATTAATGGAGACCCTGAGTTTCGGGAGTTAGCCCGGGAACACACCCGATACGAAGAGCGATTAAGGGAACTAACAGCACTGGCTTATCCGAGCGACGAAGAACAACTGGAAGAAGTGACTCTCAAAAAGAAAAAGTTAGCTCTTAAAGATCAAATGTATGCTCTAATTATCCAGCACCAAAAGAATCAAAGCGTGAGTCATTAAAGTTAACGGGAGAGAAGTTCTCCTGATCGGTTTACCCTGGAGGGGACGTGGATGTGTTACACGTCCCCTTTCTTACGACACAGGTCTTAGTTCACAATAGATCGGCAACGATCAACCGGACAATATCGGACAATATCGGACGATAACGGACAGTGAGGGAGTGAGAATAGCTCGCGAAGGAATCAATTATGTGCTGGTGCCGGGGGCGCTGGCGGTTATTCTTTTGTTCCTGGGTTTCTGGCCGGTAGCCGTTGTGTTCGGAGTGCTGTCTGGATTCATGGCCTTCTTCTTTCGCGATCCCAGGAGGCAACCGCCGACTGAACCGAATGTCGTCGTTGCTCCAGCGGATGGCCGTGTGACCCGCGTGAGGCTCGTGGCGGGCGGCGGCGATCGTGCTACAACCCTGGTCAGCATTTTCTTATCGCCGCTTGACGTGCATATCAACCGCGCGCCAATCGCCGGGGAGATTACAAACATCTCCTACACGCGGGGGAAGTTCCTGATGGCGACAGA
>JBGPYG010000190.1:0-7352 GCA_041493085.1 Pyrinomonadaceae bacterium
AAGACAGAGGACAAAGAACAGAGGTCGGAGGACAGAGATCAGAGGTCAGTGAAAGCTTTAAGCGCTACCCGAGACTAAGCAAGAGATTCCTCCTTTGACCTCTGACCTCTGACTGCTGACCGCTGACTGCTGACTTCTGAGTCTTATGTCTATATCGAGAAAATGTGTTCCATTCACCCCGTTCGAAGGTGAGCTCAGTAAAAGCATTGTTGCGCTCGTGACGGCGGGCGGGGTTCACCTGAAGGACCAGGAGCCTTTCAACATTGCCGATGAGCTGGGCGATCTGGGATATCGCATCATCCCTGAGGATGTGGATTCTTCCCAGTTGATGGTCACACATCATCACTACGACCATAGCGATGCCGACCAGGACATCAATGTAGTATTTCCGATCGATGTGCTCCGCGATCTACAGGCGGAAGGGTTCATTCGCGGAGTGGCGAAGAAACACGTAGGCTACATGGGCTACACGATGCAGCTCAAAGCCATGTATGAAGGAACAGCGCCCGAGATAGCCAACGAAATTGACAAAGGTTCGCGAGCTGACGTGGTCGTGCTGACTGGTGGTTGACCCAGCGTTTGTCACCGCACGGTCGTCGCGGTTCAACGGGAAATTGAAATGAAAGGAATACCGACGGTCTTGATTACCGTCAGTCCGGAAGTTTCGGCGCAAATGCGGCCACCGCGAGCCATCTACCCCAACGGCTTTAAAATCGGTAATAGCTTGGGGAAGCCGGGCATGCGTGAATTGCAACGAGAAGTATTGCGCGACGCCCTAACGTTGCTGACGGAAAACGCGCGGCCCGGTCAGATTATTACTCGTGACTATCCCGAGTATGGTGAATTTCATGAACCCCCGCGCGTGAGGAAATAGTTTCGGGTTCGGGGTTTCGGGTTCGGAGTTTCGGGCTGAGTTTGGCATGACGTCAGCTCTGGCCATGAATCCAAACTCGGAACTCGAAACTCGGAACTTGATCAAGTCATGTACAAAACTATTGGAATATTGACTGGCGGCGGTGACGCTCCGGGCCTAAACGCCGTGATCCGCGCGGTTGTGACAACAGCCACCGGACATTATGGACTGAAGGTTATCGGAATTGAAGATGGCTTCGAAGGCTTGTTGGGCGAGACTCAGACGCGTCCGCTCACTGCCGCTGATGTCCGCGGGTTGCTGCCACGCGGCGGTACCATCCTGGGAACACGCAATCGGGGAAAGTTTGTTGAGCGCAACGCGGAAGGAGTGGTTTCAAAGCCGCAGGCTGTTTACAACGAGGCTGTTGAAAATATTCGCCGTTTGGGCATCGATGCGTTAGTGGTGTTGGGCGGCGAAGGAACGCTGGCAATCGCCATGGAGTTTGACGCGTTGGGAGTACCGGTCGTCGGTGTTCCTAAAACGATAGACAACGATCTAGCCTGCACGGAACTTACATTCGGCTTCATCACAGCGATGGACTTCGCGACCGATGCGCTCGATCGCTTGCACACCACCGCCGAGTCACACGAGCGCGTAATGATCCTTGAAGTAATGGGGCGCCACACGGGATGGATCGCTTTGCATTCCGGCATCGCGGGTGGCGCTGACGTAATTCTCATTCCGGAAATTCCTTTCACCATGCAGTCGGTAGCAGACAGAATACGCGCGCGCGATGCTGCGGGATCAAATTTCAGTATTGTCGTCGCTGCTGAAGGAGCGCTCGAAACGGGGCACGAACTCATCTACCAGGACAAGGGCGACACGCAACACGCGCCGCGCCTCGGTGGCATTGGCGCTTACTGTCAGAGAGAACTCGAGGCCCTTACCGGCAAAGAAACACGCTGCGTGGTGTTGGGGCACCTCCAAAGAGGTGGCCGGCCCAACGCCTTCGATCGTATGCTGGCAACGAATTACGGATCGTGCGCCGTGCGAGCTCTCGTGGAAGGAAAACGCGGAGTGATGGTGGCGCTGCAAGCAGGCGACGTCATCACGGTTCCGATTAGCCAGGCGATCGCCAATGTTAAGACTGTGCCGGCCGAGGGCCAGTTGGTGCGCACCGCTCGCGACACGGGAATCTCTTTTGGCGCGCCCGATGAAGCGAGATATCATCGCCAGGTCTAGCAGTTGAGAGTGAGGTTTAGTTGTCAGCAGATATCAAAATAAAACTTCAGTCGGAGCTGGACGAACTTGAATCTGAGCTGCGCGTACACCTTCCGAAAGAAATCAAACGGGCGCTTGAATTTGGCGACCTGCGCGAAAACTCTGAATATCGCGCGGCGCTTGACCGCCAGAATGTGGTGAAGGCGCGCATCGTGGAGTTACGCCAACGCATTAGTGAGATTGCCTCAATCGACCTCTCGAAAATCTCGCGCGACAAAGCGGGTTACGGTTCGACCCTTATACTCTTCGACGGCGAGCGCGATGAAGAAGTCACCTACCGTTTGGTCACGTCGGAAGAGAGCGACCCGCAGCAAGGTTTAATCTCAACGACATCGCCTGTCGGCAAGAGCTTGATGGGCAAGGAAGAGGGCGACGAAGTAGTGGTGCGCACTCCGGCTGGCGCGCGCAATTTCGAGATCAGGCGATTAACTACAATTCACGATCACGTCCAGGACGAAGCGTAGTGCACCAAAGGTCAGTAGCGCCTGCGGCAGCGGAGAGTTCTTATCAGTTATACCGATCCGCCACCAACAGATGGTACTGACAAATCTTATAAGTTTTGGGCATAATGGCGTAGAGGAGAATTCGACTAGAAAATGTTTGTGGGTGGGATTGGCCGCGGGGCGCAAAGAATTATCGACGCGATGGTGCGCTGGCTTGCGTACGGCCATATCAATCCCAACTTCCTGACTGTCATCGGTGTTGCCATAAATGTCCTCTCGGGCTTGCTCTTCGGCTTTGGGAAGTTTTTCTGGGCTGGGATTGTCCTGATCGTTGCCAACCTCTTTGACATGCTCGACGGGCAAGTGGCGCGGCTGTCGGGCCGGGTCACACGGTTTGGCGGGTTTCTGGATTCGTCGCTGGACCGGCTCTCCGACATGGTCGTATTTGTCGGTTTGATGGTTTTTTACGCCCGAGACACTCAGTTTCACTCGACCCTTAACGTTTTTCTCGCGGGCGCAGGACTAATGGGGTCAGTTATGGTAAGCTACGCCAGCGCCAGGGCTGAAAGTCTTATTCCCAAGTGCGATGTAGGCTTTCTAAGGCGTCCCGAGCGAGTGGTTCTTTTTATTATCGGCGCGTTAAGCACTCATCCGGGTTCAACCAATTTCTTCGCTAATCGGATGCCGGCTGTCCTGTGGGTACTCGCAGTGGGTTCTTACTGGACTTTCGCCCATCGCATGTATCACACGTGGTTTGAGTTGACCAAACTAAAAAATGAATCGGGTGAAGAAGATACGACGCCTGCTGTTTCCGCATCTAACTCCGGACCTGAACGACGACCTGATCAGCCATTGGTACACAAAGCCGGTTAGGCAGGTGGGGTCCCCACGGACGCGGGCCCCGTTGGAACGCCAGGACTCGACGACTAGTCAATTGATATCTGCTTTGAGTATTTGAGGTTAAAGACAACGTGACGATTTGCCCCTGCTGCGGCTTTAAGTCTGCCAGCTCCGCCAACGACGTTCTGAGTAATGACTGTTCATCGTGCGGCGCGCGCTCTGTCGGCGAACCCCTTCCACGACCCGAACACGAACTCCCGTCTTACGCGCGTTCTCTTATGTTAACGGTTTCGGGGACGTTGATGGTTCTTATTTTCCTGACCCAAACAATCATTGCCCTGGTCCAGCGCTCAACCCGCAGCGCCACGTCTAGCCTGGCGCTCGCGTCGATAGTTCCCCTTGATTGGAGGCCCTGGCTCGCCGCGGCCGAAACCGCCGCCTGGCGCTTGAAGTGGGTAATGATTCCGATCACGCTTATGGTTCTTTTCGGGAGCAGAAAACTTTATCGCTCAGTGTTGGCAGAGCCGGCTCAATTCTGCGGACAACGCTACGCGCGCAGTGGCTACCTGGCTGCGGCAGCCGTTCCTTTATTGATTTTGATCTTGATTGGCATCACGGTGCCCGAACGATTGCGGCATCGCCAGTGGGGGATCGAGGCGGGGGCTAACGCGCTGGGTTATGCTACCGATCGAGTGCTGCTTGAGTATCGGGAGAAGTTTGGCACGTTCCCATCTGAGAAGAAGGACCTGGCTCGTCTTCCAGATCCTGATGGATCCATTGCCGCCCTACTAAAAGAAATCGATGCCTCAGAATACAAAGTGAGTGCCGAACTGGCAGCAGTACCAAAACAAAACCCCCGGCCATTACGTGGCGCAGTTATCCGCAATGCCTCACTCAGCACCGGCGCCGATGAGCCTCTGAGCGAAGGACTGTCCTTTACAGATTACGAGCTACGACTGCCAGGCGTCGACAAACTCCTGAACACCGAAGATGATTTGATCGTCCGTGACGGTGTGATGTACAAGGCCTCTGAAACTCCGCGGCGTGGGGTTAGCGCCACTTCTGGCGCGCAAAAACGCCGGCCCTAAAAGACTTACTTAGTTTCTGCATATAACAACGCCCTGTATACTCTGCAGGGCGTTGTTGTTTATAGAGCCAAAAGTGATGAGTAATGAGTGATGAGTGATGAGTGATGAGTGAGTAGACAATAACAGGCGGCCCTAACGAATTACTCATTACTCATCACTCAGTTACTCATCACTCGGAGAGATTCATGTTCAGTAAGATTCTGATTGCTAACCGAGGCGAGATCGCGGTGCGAATAATTCGCGCTTGCCGCGACCTTGGCATCTCGCCAGTCGCCGTTTACTCCGAAGCTGATGCCGAGGCAGTTCACGTCGGGCTCTGCGATGAAGCAGTTTGCATTGGTCCTCCGCCTTCCATTGAGAGCTATCTCAACATCCCTGCCATCATCGCAGCGGCAAAGGCAACCAAGGCGGATGCAATTCATCCTGGCTATGGCTTCCTGGCCGAGAACGCCGATTTTGCGCAGGCGGTAACGGAAGCGCGCTTGACCTTTATTGGTCCGAACCCGGAAGCGATGCGAATCATGGGATCGAAGACGAGCGCCAGACGCGCTGCGGTCGAGGCCGGCGTCCCAATTGTGCCGGGCACAGTGGAGCCTTTGAATTCCCTCGACGAGGCCCGGAAATTAGCGGAACAGTTTGGCTATCCGGTAATGCTGAAGGCTTCCGCCGGCGGCGGGGGAAAGGGCATGAGGCTGGTCGCGTCGTTGGCAGAACTGCGTTCGGGTTTTGATAACGCAAAATCTGAAGCGGCCTCGGCCTTTGGCGACTCTTCGATCTACCTCGAAAAGGCAATCGCGCGTCCCCGACACATCGAGATACAGATATTCGCCGACAGCCACGGCAATGTTGTCCACCTCGGCGAACGTGAGTGCTCAATTCAGCGTCGCCATCAGAAGGTGATCGAAGAGTGTCCGTCGCCAATTAACGATGCGCGGCTCCGTGAAGCAATGGGCGCCGCGGCAGTGAAGCTGGCCCGCGCGGTGAATTATGTTGGCGCCAGTACAGTAGAGTTTCTGGTAGCCGATGAGACTCGCGATTTTTATTTTCTGGAGATGAACACGCGGCTTCAGGTTGAGCATCCCGTAACCGAACTGGTAACCGGCATTGATTTGGTTCGCGAGCAGATTACGGTCGCCGATGGCGCGCCGCTCTCCTTCAATCAGGAAGAAGTTCGCTGGCGCGGGCACGCAATCGAATGCCGCGTCTATGCGGAAGACCCTAATAACAACTTTCTTCCTTCTCCCGGACGCATCAGCTATTTGCAAGTGCCTTCCGGGCCAGGAATACGCGATGACAGCGGCGTCGAAGTGAACTCCGAAGTTTCGATCCACTACGATCCGCTGATTTCAAAACTAGCGGCCTGGGGACGCACGCGAAGCGAGAGCATCGATCGCCTGCGCCGCGCGCTTGATGAGTATGAAGTCGGGGGCATAAAGACAACGCTTCCCTTCTTCCGCGAGATTGTTCGCGACGAAGAATTCAGGTCGGGCCGGCTTGATACGGGCTTCATTTCTCGTTTTAACGAGCGCCGCGAAAAGGCAGGAATTGAGGACGGGGACAAGGAAGAGTTGCGGGAGGACATCGCGGTTATTGCAGCGGCCATTCACTACGTGACGTTGCGAAGAGAGGCGGCCTTCAATAATCAATCTCCGACAGCCAGCCAGAATCGCTGGAAGCTGTCGAACCGCGCGGCTTTGCACGAAGCCAGGCAATCGATGAAAGGGCGGGGAAAGAGATTTGGCAAGTAAGCGAGTGAGCAAGTGGTTGAGCATTCGGCCGCGGATTAACGCGGATTACACGAATCTGAAACTCTTCCAAACAGTAGTTGTTGTTGTTGTTTTCTTGATCTGACTCGCGTTTATCCGCGTAACTCCGCGGCTAATTATTTTCTGGCCGGGACGATTAGTGCAAATGAAACTCAAAGTCCACTTGTCAGGCAAGGATCACGAGGTCTCGCTCAGTCTCGCGAACGACGCTGCCGTCGTTGAAGTAGACGGGCGACATTACGATCTGGCAATTCGCGAACTGACGCGCGGACAGTATCTGCTGATAGACGGATCGCGTGTTCACAAATGCAGGGTCGGAGCTAAGCGCAAGCGGCTCTCGGCGGGTGAATCATTCGCAGTAGTGCTACGCGGCCGAAGCTATGAGGTCGGGATCACTGATCCAAAGCGTCTTCGCAGCGCACAGAGTTCCGGCGCGCTCCACTCTGGCGCGGCTGAAATCGTTTCACCTATGCCCGGCAAGATTGTGCGTGTGCTCGTGGCAGTAGGCGCAAGGGTCGCAGCGGGAGCAGGGATCGTGGTAGTCGAAGCAATGAAGATGCAGAACGAAATGAAAGCACCAAAAGCCGGCGTGGTTGTTTCGATTAAGACGGAAGAAGGCGCGACCGTAAGCGCCGGCGACGTGTTGGCGGTGATCGAATGAGGTGGTGAGCGAGTCAGGTCAGTACCGCCTGCGGACCGGGGTCCCCGGCCGGGCAGCCCGGCTGGGGTGGTGGTTGCGGGCGGGTAAGTGCTGGGTAGTGTCTTGGTTTGAGGTCTTCTCTGTGCAACCTTTGTGTCCTCTGTGTCTCTGTGGTGAATAAACACCTGACAACCACTCACCACAGAGACACAGAGAGCACAGAGGTCACACAGAGAAATCGAATTTAAGACATCACCGAAAGTTTGAGCGTGCTTGTCAATGAGCATGGGATTTGAGTGCGAGCGTGATGAATAAAACATCCACCAAGGGGCGAGGGCAAAAGAGCACTGAAGATATGCAACCGGAGTATCGGTTCGATTACAAAAAGGCACGCCCCAATCGCTTCGCCGGGCGAATTGATAGTCACACATCCGACCTGCG
>JBGPYG010000328.1:0-4803 GCA_041493085.1 Pyrinomonadaceae bacterium
CGCGAATGTCGGGGTTTTTCGGATAGTTGATACGAAGGTGTTGGCAGCGCCTGCCGAGCGCGTGTCTGGTGAAATTCGCGCGCCGGGTTCTGTCAGCGGAACGGGTTCGATCTATCTCGTCAATCACAACGCCGACAACGCGCTCGTTACGCTGCGCTATCGGCTTAAAGACGCGAACATTGCCGCCGCCGAAGAACCATTTGCAGCTGCCGGTCAAAAATTTAATCGCGGCTCTTTCATTATCCGCAAGGCATCACTCGCTGAACTACAGAAAGCAGCGGCTGATCTAAACGTTCAGGTTTATGCCGTTGCGGATGCGCCCGTAGTCAGAACCCATGCGCTCAAGCCGGCGCGCGTTGCGCTGATGCATACCTGGCTCGACACACAGAACGAGGGTTGGTGGCGTTTGGCTTTGGATCAGGCGCAGGTGCCCTACGCTTACATCAGCACGCAGGATGTCGCCAGGAATGACGACCTGAAAGCGAAGTATGACGTGATTATCTTTGCGCCCGTGGGCAGCTCTCCGAGCGCGATTGTGACCGGCATGCCGATGTATGGAAATCCGCTGCCATGGAAAACAACTTCGCTTACGCCGAACCTTGGCAAGATTGATTCGACTGACGACATGCGGCCGGGACTTGGTTGGTCGGGACTCCAGAACCTGCAAAAGTTTGTGCAGCAGGGAGGCGTTTTCATCACGGTGGACGATACGGCTAACTTCGCGGTGAATTATGGATTCACGCCAGGCGTGGCAATAGCTCGCGCCAATCGACTAAAAGCTGTTGGAGACATTCTGCGGATCAAGACGGTCGATGCTGCCAGCCCGATTGCGTACGGTTATGCCGATCAGCTTGCGATGTACTGTGCGAATGGTCCGATTTTCAATCTCAGCAACACGTTCGACGGGAGCGGCGGTCGGCGTCGGCCCGATCAACGCATGACCGGCCGCGGCACACCCGACGATCCCGACACAGTGCAGGGCCGACCGCCAGCGGAGGTTCCTGAATCGCCGAAAGCTGAGGTTTGGGAAGCGCTGCCTTTGACGGATGAACAGCGTCGCCGCGATGGCGTTTCAGTGATTCCTCCCGCGGAGCGCCCGCGCGTGATCCTGCGTTATGCGGACATAAAGGAACTTTTCGTTTCGGGATTGCTGGATGGCGGCGACGAGATCGCGCAGCATGCGGCGGTGATTGATGTGCCATCAGGTCGCGGCCACGTGGTGCTCTTCTCAACAAATCCAATGTGGCGCGGCCAAACCAAAGGCAGCTACTTCCTCGTCTTCAACGCGATCTTGAACTTCGACAACTTGAATGCGGGCCGGAAACTGGATGAGAAGTAGACAAGAAGTCAGCGCAGAAATTTTTGAACCGGTTCGATAGACATCACGAGCTTAAGGGTGTACCAATAAACCAGAATGACTTCGCAGGACCTTGAGATTTGGGCACGGCAGATAGTGAACGCTGCCTTATCCGGGCATCGTACCGAGGACTCGCGAGTCGAACTGAAATCCCAGTGGCTAGAAGATACCGAAAAGGCTGCCCACCGTTTAGCTGCGCACGCAAATGCCGAAAGAGGCTCGGCAATTCTTTGGATCATCGGAGTTGACGAAAATGGTTCTGAATTGACTAATCCCGCTCCAACTGAAAAAGCCAATTGGATAGCATCGGTAAATTCTCACTTTGACGGTGTTCCACCGACACTCCTACGCGATGTGAACATGATTATCGATGGTAAATCGGTTGTCGCGCTCTATTTTGACACGGAACATGGCGCGCCTTACGTAGTTACATACAAAATGGGTGGGTCGTATCCGGAGCGTGTGGTTCCTTGGCGCGAAGGGACGAGGGCTAGAGCCGCGCGGAGGCATGAGTTGCTTCGCATCCTCGTCCCGAAGCGAAACCTGGCCGATCTCGCGACTGAACTGGAGTTCAATATTAATGCGGCAAAGACGGCGGGTTCCCAAACGTTCTTTCGGCACGGAGCGTTTGAGAAAGCCATGTCGGACGGTGTGATTAGCTCTCTAGACTCAGACCTAAAGGAACAGGTCATTCGAGCCTACATCGAAATAGCCAATAGCAACCGAATCGTAGACGCCGCGATGAGAATGCCTCCCTTGCAAGATCTTTATCCTGGGTTTTCTGAGGGGCAGGCTCGGGGAGGCGGTAAAAAAAGCGATTCCAGCAATAGAGGCCGCCTACAAAGCGCTCCTTGATAGTTCCTCCTAACCACAGCTCAGATCGACTCAACTCTTATCAAGCATCACGCTGCTCGCGACAAGGCTCGTTCTATTTCATCAGGCAGATCGAGGAACATGAAGTACTTGGAGGGGTAGAGGTAATCTTCGCCTTCGTTGTCCACAACCCGCACATAATTGGATTTTGCGGCGCTTTCGTCGGGTAGCACCCGGTAGATCATGCGGGGAGTTAGTAGATCAGCATCATCGCTCTGAATGCAGACCGCGAATTTCGTCGCTGCTTTGACACGTCTGGACATAAGTTTAATCAAGGTAGCGCTTAATTCTCATCTTCTTCTTGCCAATTCCGTGAGCTTCGAACCAATGAACCTCGGCAAGATGAATCCTACCATCATTGAGGCGCACATTGGCAACCCCTTTGAGCTTCCGCCAACGCCCTTTCCCATACCGCTTTTGAAGTAGCGCGAGAATCCGGATGCTGCGATTAACCGCAATAGGTTCTATGTTCGAAATCGTTCCTATGACTTCAAAGTGCACGGGGTTCTGGAAATCACTTCAGCGTTAGAGAGCTTCGAAATTATAGTCCCGAAATCCACGTGAGTCCCGATCTTATCAACCTCTCAAAGACCTTGCAGCTTAACGAATCTCTTGCATGTGGAGGGCTCGGTGAATTGCGTGATGAGTCTACTTTCTTTTTCGGCCCGACCGCTTACGTTAAGGTTTGCCTCACCCGCGGATCGATTCCGACAACTTCTTCACATCTATCGGACCCTCTGCGCCACGAATTCTCTTATCTTCTGAAGCTCTGGTCGGTCGGAATCGGCGTGCGCGGTTAGCGTCACCAGCTTTGCGTAGTAATCGCCGGCTTTCTTCTTGGCACCCGAAAGTTCCGCGGCGCGCGCGGCGCCATAAAGCCCATTGAATCGATTCGGTGAATCACCCAGCGACGTTTCAAACTCGCGCAATGCCTCTTCCGGCTGTTTAAGTTCCAGAAGCAGGTCTCCCAACAACTCCCGCGCGGGGATGATGGGACCAGGCGTTACCGGATGCTTCTCGGTGGAAGCTTCCAAGTCCGCAGCCGAGCGCATTAAAGTTAACGCCTCCGAGTCGTTCCCTTCCGCGTGCGCAAGCCAGGCCGCCGCGGAGCGCCGCTGGATCTCTACCTGGTCGGCCCAGTATCCAAGCTTCGACTCAACCAGTGCTTTCTGAATCGCCGAAAGTTTGTCCACGTCCTTCCGAGCAGCCGCAGGATCGCCACTACGCGCGGCGCCGAGAGCTCGCGCGAAATAGATCAAAGCCTCACTGTAACGGAATTGCTCCCACGGAAAATCAACCGGATGCAACTCGAGTTTGGCGGCGTCGGACCAATGGCGTCTTTCCACCGCATAGCGCGCCGGTATCGCCGTAAAAGCATAAGATGCCGCCAAAACAGCCGCGTCAACTTTGTTGAGTGCGGCGGTTTGATCGAGTATCTGCCTGGCCTTTTGATCCTCGGCGCCTTGCAGGTATGCATAGACGAGGTAGTCCAAAGCGTGAAGCTGATCAAAGGAAGCAGCCCCAGGATGAGACATGGCGACGTGTTTTTGCGCCGCGGCTGCCGAAGCGAGGTTCGACTGAATTGACTCCTGCCACAGCCCGAGCCGCGTGAAAATGTGTGATGGCATGTGCAGCGCGTGCGGAGACGAAGGAGCTATCTTTGCATAACTACGAGCCGCAGGTAGCGCTAACCGCGCAAGCTGCGGATAATCGAAACTATGAATCAGGTAATGCGCGACACCCGGGTGGTTTGGTTCCTCAGGCAAAATCTTGTTAAGGATTTCGGCGGCTCGCTTTTGTTTGGCGTAAGTCTTGTCGGAGTTGGTGGCGGTGCCCAGCAAAGAGAGCGCATAAAAGATGGCCGCCTCATGATCCTTCGGATAGTGTAAGTAGACTTGTTCCATAGCCTTCTCGTAAGCAAGCGCGCGCGTGCGATGATCGATTTTGCCAGAGTCTCTATAGAAAGTTTCTATCGCCGCTATGTATTCCTTTTCTCGATCGGTTCTCACACCGACAGTCTTTGCCTTTTCAACTGCAGCCCAGCCTTTCTCGAGTTCTCCAGCGCTAGACGGTGCCCAAACTGGATGGTAAAGACTCATGGCGACGCCCCAGTAGGCCATGCCACATTTCGGGTCAACCTTGCTAATAGCGGCAAAAGCTTTTTCAGCTTCGTCGTACCAGAAAGAGTGAAGCAGAGCCGCGGCGCGATTGAATTGCTTCTGGGCCGCGGCGTTGCAGGAGACGGTAAAGTTAACCTGACCAAGTTTTTCCGAAGCGTCGTGCCGGTGCATTTGCATCTCTTGCGCGCCGGCAGCCTGAAGGCAGAAAACCGTGAGTAGGATTGCATTCAAAAACAACCTAATGAGCTTCATCGCGTCACTCCTTTTTTGAAACTGCTCAGAAATTTGTTACACCAAACGGCATAGACATTATAATCCGAAACGGCTTGGTGACTAGTTTGTATCCACAACAACGGTAGTGCCCTAGTTTGAATAGTCTCTGTGCTACCTCCGTGTTCTCTGTGTCTCTGTGGTGAATCTTTATTAGGGATTGCTCACCACAGAGACACAGAG
>JBGPYG010000233.1:0-6422 GCA_041493085.1 Pyrinomonadaceae bacterium
CCAAGGTCGAGAAGGACTACAAGGAGCGGCCGATTAACGACGAAGTGCGAGCGGCGCTCAAGAATTTGAAAATGGTTTAGTCAACCCTTCTCTGTGCATGCGCTGGGATCTTTGCGGTATCTAACGCATCCCCTTCTGATTTGGCTATTTGAAGTTGGACTTTGGACCCGGTCTGAATTTGTGTCACTCAAGATTGAGTATTGCACCCGGTCGCTACTGAGACTTTGTGAAAACTCGAACGTCGAACCTGGCGAATCGAGCGGGGGTAAACCACCCTTCCCAACCTGAGAGACTTTCACACTTGATTGACTTGCGCAATGATCGAAACTTTCTCACACGGCATTTTCGAGAATATTAAGCACCCAACACCAGTAGTGTAATCACTCAACTATGAAAGTCTCTCAGGTTGGGAAGGGTGGTTTACCCCCGCTCGACTCTCATTTACGTCAAGGTTGGAGTTTTCACACAGCCCTCTACTGCTCCCGGTTCTGAATTGGACATTGGACTTTGAAGCATTAGCCTCTCAACGGAAATTACTAATTAACACCACGTCACTCGCCACCATGCCGCGAGCAACTAGTAGTTCCCTGCCGTCATGCGACCACTCAAACGAGAAAATGCGATCGGATTTGAACGTGGTCAATTGTCTGGGCGCGTCGCCGTTGATTGGCTGAAGCCAGATGTTAGAGACACCGGCGCTGGTCACAACGTAGGTCAGCGCGCGCCTATCCGCGGTCCAGCGTGGTGGCGGTACCCGCGATACTTCCTCGGTGAAAATGGGCACGTCAAAGACACGCGTGGGCTGTCCTCCGGCGAGAGGAAAGATTGCCAGCTTGAGCGGCGAATTCGGCTGCTCTTCGCGATAGAGGCAGGCCACGGATTTACCGTCAGGCGAGAAAACTGCGGCGGCCGTGTATTTATCGGTGAGCTGTTGAGAAGCTCCACCATCAATCGAAACGCGCCAGACGGTCGGCTTGCCTGCGCCCGGCAAAGTGTAGACGACCCACTGGCCGTCCGGCGAACATTGCGGATTGTCTTCGCCGCTGCCGCTGGTTAACTGTTTGGGATTGCTGGCATCGATGTCGGTGCGCCAAATGTTTGGTGTCCCGGCGCGATCCGAAGTGAAGATAATGTAACGGCCATCGGGGGAGACCGCCGGGTGATTGTTGATGCGTGAATTTTCGGTCAATTGCCTTTGCTGGCTGCCGTCAGCATTCATCATCCAAAGGTCCAGATTGCCGCTGGCATTCGACGCGTAGACTATCTTCCCATCGGGAGTCCAGGCGAGGCCGTCGCGGCCATCAACCTGACCCGCACCGGAGGTAGTTCGGGTCGCCCGATTCGCCTCACCATTGGGCGCCAGCCAAATGCTGGAACTCGTCTCAGATTGCACGGTCACCAGTCGATTAGAGTCTGCCGTTAGACTAACTCCAGTGTAATTATTCAAATCGTTCGTAATCCGTCGCGCTTCGCCTTCCGGGTACGACACATACCAGAGCTGTTGCGCTTCAAAACTACCCGTCTCTTGTTCCGACGCGCCGAGAATTAGAGCCCGACCATCGGCAGCCCAGACCAACTGGCCCATAAACATCCAGGTTTGAGTTCCAATCTGTTTCTCCCTGCCACTTTCAACTGCTACCTCAACAACGTAGGTGTTATAGCTGGGAACAAAACTCCCGGCGCCGCACGCGATTGTTTTTCCGTCCGGCGACCACGCGACGGAGCGAAAGAAGTTTGGCAATTTGCGGCCCGCGAGTTTGCGCTCGCCGCCGCCATTTGCGCCCGCGATCATCAGAACATCTTCTCCGGCGTCCGGAAAGTTTCGAATGAAAGCCAACTGCTGCCCGTCAGGCGAGAAGCTGACAGCGCTTCCCACATTTGAGATCAGTCGGCGTGGGTTTCCGCCCAACCCGGGAATTTGATAGAGATTCGACGTAGAACTGTTTTTTTCAGCGGCCACGTAGTAGATGAAATCGCCATCGCGCGAAAAAGTCAGTCCCGCATACTGCACGTCAGACGGCGGCACGATTTGCACGTCACTGTTAGTGCTGACCTGGCGCACGCGCAAACTCTGCTGTCCGTTCTCGCTTGCCACATGGACCAGGTATTTACCATCAGGCGAGATGGCGGCCTTGTCTGCTGTGCCCGTGCTTGTGAGGCGCGCAACTTTCATATTGCGCGTGAGTTCGGATGTTCTACTCGTCGAAATCTCCGTTGTTGACCAGCGGTACGCGACTATCAGCACGATGGCCAGGGCCACCACACCGATAACTCCCACAAGCAACGCGAGAATCCCGGGATGAGACTTGATCTCACTCACGAGGTATTCGGCGCTCGAGGTAGACTTTGGCGACGCAATCTCTGCTGTGCGCGAAGCAGAGGCCGCGTTTCTGACACCTGACCGCGTGGCACCTATGCCTGAAGTTCGCATTCCTGGCGCTGACGGTTGCTGAGAAATCTCCAGTTCCGCGTTAAAGTCCAACTCGCGCCGCAGAGTTTTAAGATCCAGGGCCAACTCTTTGACCAACTGGTATCGCTCCTCCGCGTCTTTGCGCAACGCTTTGCGCACGATTCGTTGAAGTTCGACTGGAATGTCAGGCGAATGTCGTTGTAGCGGTATAGGCTCGTTACTCAGTATCGACACCAAAACATCGCTGCCCGTCTGCCCTTCAAAAGGAACGCGCCCCGCCGCGAGTTCATAAAGCACTACTCCCAGACTCCAGATGTCGGTTCGCTCATCGACCTCTAAGCCGCGCGCCTGTTCGGGCGACATGTAATTGGCCGTGCCCATGACCTTTCCCGGATCGGTTCTAACCACTTGCATTGTTGCCGCCTCAGGATCGCTGCGGAGTCCCTGATACTCAGTCAGCTTAGCAAGCCCAAAGTCGAGCACCTTCACATAGCCATCGCGACGCACCATGACATTTTCCGGCTTGATGTCGCGATGCATGATGCCGGCTGCATGCGCAGCCGCCAGCGCGGAAGCGATTTGGCCGCCGATGTCCAGCACCTGTTCGATTGTCAACCTCTCTTTTGCCATCCGCTCGCGCAGTGAGGCGCCGTCGATGAATTCCGTGGCAATGAAGTAGACGCCATCCTCGGACCCGATTTCATAAATCGTCAGAATGTTTGGATGGTTCAAGGCCGAAGCGGCAAAAGCTTCCTGCTTGAAGCGCGCCAACCGCTCTTCGTTGTGAGTGAATTCCGGTGGCAACAGCTTGAGGGCAACTGGGCGTCGCAATTGCGTGTCCTGAGCAAGATAAACTTCGCCCATGCCACCGACGCCGAGTAGCGAGCGGATCTCATAGCGGCCAAGACGTTTGCCGACAGAGGCAGACATGGTTTTTAGCGGGGGATTTGTTTCGTAGCCCTACGCTTTCGCGACGCTGTTGGGTAATGATCTCCTAAGCTTAACGCTTTTCCGAGGCTGCTAGGGCCCGGGTCTGTTAAGCGAAACATTTTCGCACGCTGCTGGGAAATCTTTCGCGCCGGCGAGGCCGTAGTTGCCTGCAGCCAATAATTGACTCCGTGCGTCGAACATTGCAGGGGCAAGCAAGCTTCAATGTAAGAAACGAGCCGTATTGTAGTTGAGGATAACCAGAACACGCCAGATATTTTGAGGCGTTACCTGTGAAGCAAGCGGCCGTAGCACCCGAAGGTGTTCAATAAGAATAGCCTATGGTAAGCGCGGAGCGCGCCAACCAGGGATCGAGGAAAATTCTGTTACGATTGAAGCTTGAGGCGCTTCAGGAGGGAGGCGAAGCGTGGGTCGTTGTGAAGTGGGCCGAATTTTGGTTCCAGTTGGAGGCAGGGCAGCCAGTAATCAGTAATGAGTGATGAGTGATGAGTGATGAGTGATGAGTACCGGGGGAAGGGGTAACGGGTAAAAGGGGAAAGGGGGAAAAGTACAGTGAGCAGTGAGCGGTGAGCAGTGAGCAGCAGGCAGAACCGGGAGCAGGAGCAGACGGCAGGGGCAGACGGCAGAGAACCGATAGTCCAAAGTCCAATGTCCAAAGTCCAACGTCCGGATTATTTCCAGCTCTCGTAATCCTGACGGCGAAAGGCAGCTAGCGGGTTACGGATCTCACTCCAGAAGACCCAATCGTTCACGAGCCGTGTGGACTATGGCTAAAATCTCAATTGCATTCTCAGCTTCTTTGATCAGAACGGATCAGGCGGTGGGAGCCTTCCACAATCTGACGAACTTCGTCCAATTCGTATTCTGGTACCGTCGGACCTGAGCGCGGAAACGTGGCAATTTGTACAGAACGTTTGGTAAGGCGGTCTACTATTCGGAGCGCATACTCGGGAGAGGTTTGCGCGATGAAGTCATGGATGGTCTGAAGGTGGCTAATGGCCGTGTCTGTCCAGAAGACTCTCACTGATCCAATCCGAACCTGGCGCGAACTTCGGCGACTTCCACGATTTTCCCAGCCTTGCTGTCATCGAGGCCTGCCTGGACCGACTGGCGCACATAGATTTCGTGCATCAAGTCATCCCAGGTGATGTCCTCAGGGAGTCGGTCGATCAAGCGCCGGGCTTCTTCCTTAATGTTCGTGCTCATAAGTCTCCTTGCGGTTGGGTCCAATATTAACGGCCACGGCAAAGTGGGTCAATTCCGTTTGACGAAAACGGAGTGTTGACCAGTGATGAGTGATGAGTGATGAGTGGGAGGGAACGGGTAAGGGGTAAAGGGTAACGGGGAAAGGGGAAGGGGAAAGGGCAGGCGACAATTTCGGAATTCGAATTGCGGATTTCGGATTGGAAGGCGAAACAGTGATGAGTGATGAGTGGTAGGGACGGGAAAAGGGGAACGGGTAAAGGGGAAGACGAAAAAAAGCGTCCAGTCTCGACCTGGTTGGCGAGACTGGACGCTTCCGTTGTGGCCGGTACTTCCTGGTTCGAGTGCTCGGGCTAGTTCAAAAGACCTGCCGGTTAGTTCACCAGTTGCAGATTCAGGATCTGCTCCAGGATCGCGCCGAGGATGCTGGCGGTGCCGTTTGAATAGCGGCCATACTGCGAGCGGCTATAGTAGCCGTCCTGGTAGCCGCGATTGAAACCCTCGCGGAAGTAGTATTGATACTCGCTCAGGTCCACGTAGTAACCGTCGTAACCGTAGTTGCCATCCTGATAGCCGAAGGCGTCCTCGGGGCTAAAGCTCCAGCCGTCTTCGCGGTCGGCCTGGCCGGCACGAAAGCCTTCTTCATAACCATTGTTGACGGCTTGCCGCAGCATCTGCGCGCCGTAATTATTGGTCTCGTAATAACTGCCGCCGCGCGAGTAGCGATAGTTGTATGGTCCGTAGTCGCTGTAGCGCCAGCTTTGCAGACGCAGTTGGTCCTGTCGCAAACGCTCGAGATAGCGTTGCTGATAGCGCAACTGCGCGCGACGTCGCTGCTGCTCCAGCAAACGCTGCCGCTGCAAAACGTAACTCTGCTGTCGCGACCATTCCTGGCGGTACTGGTTGGCACGCTGTTCCTGATACCGGCGCCAGTCACGTTGCTGGGCATTTGAGAGATTGGGTGAGCGATTGGAATTGTCGCGCCCAGACTGTTGTCGTCGCGCCGCGTCTTGCTGTTGCTGTTCACGCTGACGACGTTGAAGGCGCTGTAAATCCTGGTTCTCCGGGTTCGGTTGCTGCTGGCGATTTTGTTGCCAACGTTGTTGCTGCTGCGCGCGCTGATTTGACTCAGCTTGCTGCGCGGCGCGTTGAGCGTCACGCTGACGTTGCTGCTCGGCTCGCTGTTGATCCTGGTTCTGCTGGACACGTTGACGGTTTTGTTCCCAGCGCTGTTGCTGCTGATCCTGATTTTGCTGAACGCGCTGGCGGTTTTGCTCCTGGCGTTGATTTGACTCAGCTTGCTGCGCTGCGCGTTGAGCTTCACGCTGCCGTTGCTGCTCGGCGCGTTGCTGCGCGGCTTGTTGCTGCTCGGCCTGACGTTGCTGCTGTTGCGCCTGTTGAGCTTGCTGTTGCTGCTCCTGCTGTTGCCGTCGCCCTGCCTGACGAGGAGCTTCCTGCTGCGCTTGTCGCTGGTCTTTTTGTTGTTGATTGGGCTGTGCCTGATCTTCCTGGCTTCGTTCCTGACCACGTCCGCGACGCCCCTGCGCGCGCGTAATGTCCGTAGCACCGATTAGCACTGCAAAAGCGAGCACTGCCGAAGTTGCGAGGCCTTTATAATTGACTTTCATCGATATTCCCCTTCTGCCATTGGCTTTTCCGCCGGGAAGAGCTCGTGCACACTGAGACTTGGCAACTTCCATTCCAGCAGTGAAGAAGAGTGGTAAGCGCCATTTTGACGTCGCTGATGCGACGATATGATTCACGAATGAACGTTATGGAATGAACCACATCGGGAAAAGAGTTTCGAGTTTCAAGTTTCGAGTTTGGAGTTTCGAATTGGAGGAATCGTTGTGGACAGGTA